>CALBXV010000026.1 GCA_937890045.1 uncultured archaeon | reverse complement strand
AATTATCAAGAAGATGAGTTTAACGAAGATGGTCAAGTCATTGGACAAACAACCACTCCGTATACTTACGCACTTGATGGTTTGTATGTAGGTGATATGCCACAGACAGCGTATGTCTTAGGTGCAACTCTTACACCAATATCTGGATTGAAATTGCAGGCAGTATACAGTCAGTATGATAACAATTATTCTGATTGGAGTCCTGGCGCAAGAGAGTATGATGGTTCAGACGCCGATGCAGACAGAGAACAAGTATGGATGGCACCTGGATATTCCAGAGTTGATTTACATGCTTCATATAAACTACCTTCAATTGGGGGGCATGATTTTACAGCATTTGTTCATATGTTTAATGCAACTGATGCAACATATGTACAGGATGCAGTAGATCATAGTCAATACAATAGTTACGGGGATAAAATCCACGCAGCACATAATGCTGAAGTATTTCTTGGAACACCAAGATACTTTAACGCAGGTATTTCTGTTAGTTTCTAAAATAGTTGATTGGGGGCTGGGTAACTGGTCCCCAATTTTACTAAAAATGACTTGACTTATATACGATTTTATTCGTAAGATCAATATATCAAATTGAGGAGTTATAACTATTTATCAAAATATTTATTTCGACGGCTTTAAACGAAAAGTACATATTTGGGATGACCAAAGGGGATATTTTATTATCCCATATAAAAAATATGCCTATATAAAAGATCCGTATGGTACTCATGTATCTTTATATGGTGATAAATTAAAAAAACTTTATCGCTGGAGTAAAGATACTGTTGGGTTATATGAATCTGATGTTAATCCAGAAACAAGAACATTAGTAGATGTTTATACTGATTCTGAAGAATTATCTGTAGGTCATAAAGTTATGTACATAGATATAGAAGTTGAAGTTACTAAAGGGTTTCCGTTACCTTCAAAAGCGGAAAATAAAATTACATCTATTGCTTTATATGATTCTATTATGGACCAATATAAGTGTTTTGTTCTTGATGAATATTCTAAATTAGATGATGATTTTGAAGATGGTGTAATAGTTGAATCATTTTCAAGTGAGGGAGAATTACTTAATAGATTTATGGCATCATATTTAGAAATTGCACCAACAATTATAAGTGGGTGGAATGTAGATAAATTTGATATGCCATATCTTTATAATAGAATAACATTGGTTTTGGGTGAAGATATTGCTAATTGTTTATCACCAATTCAACAAGTACATTGGAATAAATACTATTCTAAATATAAAATAGCAGGTGTTTCTGTACTTGATTATTTAAATTTATATAAAAACTTTGTTTTTTCTTCAAAAACTTCTTATAGATTAGATTCTATAGCAGAAGAAGAACTTGGTGAAAGAAAAATAGAATATGAAGGTACACTCAATGATTTATATGAAAGTGATTTAAAAAAGTTTGTTGAATATAATATTCATGATGTTAGACTTGTTAAGGGTTTAGATGATAAATTGGATTTTATAAATATTGCAAGGGCTGTATGTCATGTTGGTCATGTTCCTTATGAAGATGTTTATATGTCTTCTCGTTATTTAGAAGGAGCTATTTTAGTTTATCTTAGAAAGTTGGGTATTGTTGCACCAAATAAAGATCCTAAAGGTAAGAATTTAATGGGTATGGAAGATAAATTTGCTGGTGCTTATGTTCAGGATCCCCAAAGAGGAAAGCATGATTGGGTTTATGATTTAGATATTACTTCAATGTATCCATCTTGTATTATGTCGTTAAATATATCTCCAGAAACTAAAATTGGAAGAGTAGAAGGATGGGATGCAGAAGAATATTTAAGGGGGGATAATAAGACATATACTATTATAAAAGATAAAAAAGAAATTGGAAAATTAACAGAAAAAGAATTGAAAGAATATTTGGATAATAATAAAGTTTCTATTTCTACAAATGGTGTGTTATATAAATTAGATCGAAAGGGATTAATTCCAGCTTTGTTAGAAAGTTGGTTTGATAAAAGATTAGAATATAGAAAATTAATGAAAAAATTTGGTGATGCGGGAGAAGAAGATAAATATCAATATTTTCAACGAAGACAACATATTCAAAAGATTATTTTGAATAGTTTATATGGTGTATTGGGATTGCCAGTATTTAGATTTTATGATTTAGATAATGCTGAAGCAACAACATTAACTGGTCAGACATTAATTAAATTTACAAAGAAGATGGCAAATTTTTATTATAATAAAGAGTTACAAACGGGTGATAAAGATTATTGTATTTATATAGATACTGATTCTGTATTTTATTCTGCAGTTCCATTGATTGAGAAAAGATTTCCTGATAAAAAATTAAGTGATGTAATGATGGCACAGAGAATTACAGAAATTGCATCAGAAATTCAAAGTTTTATAAATAAGTCTTATGATTATTTTTCTAAGAGAATGTGTAATTTACAAGACAACCATAGATTTGAAATTAAGCAGGAGATTATTGCTAAATCTGGATTGTTTATTGTTAAAAAAAGATATGGAATGAAAATCATTAGTGATAATGGTGTTAAGGTTAATAAAATATTAGTTAAGGGAATAGATACAGTTCGTTCAAATTTTCCTACTGCACTTAGAAAATTTTTAGCTGATGTGTTAGAAGATATATTAACTGATGTACCAAAGGATAAAATAGATGATAGAATTTCAGATTTTAAAAATGGTATGAAAAAAATGAAATTAGATACTATTGCAATACCTACTGGAGTTAAAGGTATAATAAAATATACTGATAGAAATGCAACTTTTGATTCTAGTTCTATTTTTACAACTTTTAAAAGGGGTGCTCCAGTTCATGTTAAAGCATCAATATCATATAATGATTTAGTTAGATATTTTAAATTAGGTAATAAGTATAATCTTATATCAGATGGTGAAAAAATTAAATGGGTATATCTTAAAAATAACAATTTTGGATTAGATACTATTGCTTATAAAGGATATGAAGACCCACCAGAAATATTAAATTTTATAATGGAATATGTGAATTTTGATAAAATTTATAATTCTATTTTAAAGAAGAAAATAAAAATGTTTTATGATACAATGGAGTGGGGGCAGCATGTTGATAAGGGTGAAAGTATTGAAAGATTTTTTTGATTTTGAATAAACAAAACTATATATATGTATATATGGTTATAATAAATGGAGAATAGTTATGAATAAAAATAAAGTAAGTCGTTTCATTGATAAGTACTATTTAAGTGGAAACGTTGCTTCTGTAGTTCTTACTAGTAAGGGAGATACATTGAGTACTAGGTTTATCACGGGTGATAAATCTTTACTTGGTGAATTATCTATGAATAGTTGGAATTTTGAAGATGTTGAACTTGGAGTTTATAATACAGAACAGTTGATTAAACTTTTGGATGTACTTTCAGATGATGTTGAAATGAAGTTAACTAAAGCAGGTAATAAAGCTATTTCATTAGAAGTAACTGATGGGGTGGCGAGTGTAAACTACATGTTGTCAGATTTATCTGTTATAAATCAACCACCGAAACTTAAAAAGATTCCTGAGTTTCATGTTAAGGTAAAAGTAGATAGTAAGTTTATTCAGAAGTTTATTTCTGGTAAATCAGCTCTTGCAGATACAGATAGTTTTACAGTCATTACAAATAGTGATGGTGTAAAAGTTGTTATAGGATATTCATCAATTAATACTAATCGTGTTACAATTCCTGTAGAAACTGATACATATGAAGAAATTAATAAAGTTTCTTTTAATGCTAATCTTTTTAGAGATGTTCTTTCTGCTAATAAAGAATGTGAAAGTGCAGTTCTCGAAGTTAGTGGAGATGGTTTGGCTAGAATTAATTTTAAAATTGACAATTATAACGCAACTTATTATTTAGTAGCATTACAATCAGTTGATTAATGGAAGAATCTTATGTTGATACTTCAAAAGTGTCTTTAAGACTTATTCCCAAACCATTAGCTAGAAGTTTCATTGAAAAAAATCATTATAGTGGTAGATTATCTTCATGCAGATATCCTATAGGGATTTTTTATCAAAGTGATGAAGAACATAAATTTTTTGATGAGAAAGAAGAAAAATTAATTGGTGCAATAGCATATGGTTTTCCTATTGGTAGAAGAGTTCTTGGTTCTATTTTTAAAGAAGATTTAGAACTCACTACTAAAAATATTTTAGAATTAACAAGGCTTGTTATTTATGATGGTTATGGAAAAAATATAGAATCTTATGTTATTTCACAATCATTTAAATGGTTAAAGGAAAATGCTTCTGATGTAAAGGTATTGGTATCTTATGCAGATCCAGAACAAAATCATGCAGGTGGTATTTATCAAGCTACTAATTGGTTGTATCAAGGATGTGGTGCTATTCAAATGGCGCCTACGTTTAGTTTGAAAATAGAAGAAAATGGTGAGTGGATACACAGTAGAACTGTTTATTCTATGTATGGTAGTAGTAATGCTGAACATTTGAAACGTCAGATTGGACATACATTTTGGTTAAAGAAGGAAGCAGAAAAACATAGATATTTATATTTTCTTGGTAGTAAGAAAGACAATAGACTATTTATTAATAACTTGAAACATCCTCAGTTACCTTATCCAAAAGGGGCTTTCAATAAAGCTGAGGTTACAAAACACAAAGTAAAAGAAAAAGGATTTTATGACAAGTAATACTTTATGGGTAGAAAAGTATCGGCCCTCATCACTTGACACTTACATTGGGAATGATCATCTTAAAGGTAAGGTCAAGGTGTATCTAGAGAGTGGAGACTTACCGCATCTTTTATTGCATGGAAAGGCTGGTACAGGTAAGACCACTCTCGCAAAAATATTGATGAATAATATAGATTGTGATTATTTATATATTAATGCGAGTGATGAAAATAATGTAGATACTGTCAGAACAAAAATAAAGAATTTTGCATCTTCTGTAGGATTTAAAGATTATAAAATAATTGCGCTCGATGAATGTGATTATATAACTCCTAATGCACAAGCGGCATTACGGAATTTAATGGAAACCTTCAGTAAACATTGTAGGTTTATTTTAACTTGTAACTATGTCGAGCGCATAATTGATCCAATACAAAGTAGATGTCAATCATTTCAAATTATACCACCTTCAAAAAAGGAAGTAGCAATACATTTATCAGGTATATTAGATAATGAAAATGTTTTATATGAAGTGTCAGATATTGGATTATTAGTTAATGGTGGTTATCCAGATATTCGCAGGGTTATAAATTCAGCTCAACGAAATGTTATAAAGGGTAAGTTAATATTGGATAAGGGGAGTGTTATTCAAAATGATTATAAATTAAAGTTATTAGAAATACTAAAAACACAAGATAAGAAAAGTGCTTTTAAAAATATAAGACAATTAGTGGCCGATTCTCAAATTACAGATTTCGCTGATTTGTTTAAATTATTGTATGATGAAGTAGATAGTTATGGAAAAGGTCATGTTGCTGAATGTATTTTAGTAATTGCTAAGTATGAGTTAAGTGATAGTCAGGTAGTTGATAAGGAGATCAATGCTATGGCTATGTTAATTGAATTATTAGGAGTAGTAAAATAATGAATGAAAAACATTGGGGTGAAAAGAAA
>CALBXV010000025.1 GCA_937890045.1 uncultured archaeon | reverse complement strand
TTGTTGAAAATATTATAGATGTTTTATCCTGACCTGTAATATCTGAATCATTTATAGATAATACAAAAAATCTTGTTGAATTATTTTCTTGATCTTCAATTCTCTCTGCTAAAATTTTCATATTATATAATTTTGCAGCTCTAATTCCACATATTGCTGCAGAATCTAATAATTTTTTCTCTTTTAATAATTTTACACTAGCTGCTGTGTTATATACTGGTATTTTTTTTACGTTTAATTTATTTAGAAATTTCTTACATTGACCAAATGCTTGAGTGTGTGAATAAATATTTTTTATTTCATTTAACGATATTTTCTTATTAGCTAATAAATAATGTTTAATTCGTAGATTAATTTCATTACGTATTTTAAGTTTAGATTCTAATAATAAATCATATGATTCTGTTATTGTACCTTCTACAGAATTCTCAACAGGTATTACTCCATAATCACATTCATTATTTTCAACCTTCTTAAAAACCTCAATTAATTCTTTACATGCTATTTTTTCACAATTATTACTAAATTGTTTAATAATTGCTTCTTCTGTAAATGATCCTTCTTCTCCTTGAAATGCAATTTTCATTATAATATACACCTATTCTATTTCAATGATTTTTAACATTTCTTATTTTTTCTATATAGTCTTTTCTTGGCGGTATGAAAATATCCAAAAAAACACCTTTTTCTTTACTGATAACTTTAACACTATGTTCTATGTTTGATGCTATATAATATGATGTACCTTTCTCTACAATCTTTTTTTCTTTTCCAGATATAAATTCTGCTTTTCCTGATATGCATAAACCCATCTGTTCATTCTTATGTCTATGTTTAGGAACTGATAATTTTGAAGGTATTTCTACTAACATCATCATCGTTTTATTTCCTGAAGGAAAGAATCTACTAAAAACTTTTGGAAATATTTCTATTTTTGGTAATCTATTTGCGATTTTAATTATTATATCTTCCGTCATATTATTAATATTATTTAATTTATATTTTAACTTAGTATAATTTCACTTTCTATTAATTATTATTTTGATTATATCTGAGATATTGTAAATAAAAGAAGAGTAGCTATAGTTACTAATATTCCATTATTTTTTGATTTTTTCATAACATTTTTTACTCCAATATAATATTTATCAAATGATTCATCATTTATTGTGTTTACCTTTGACTCAATTGAATGTATATTATATTCTGCTTTGTTCATATCTTTTTCAGCTATTTTCCACATTTCTATAAAACATTTTATTAATTGATTTATCTCGGTTACTTCTCCTAAACTTAGATATCCTTTTTTACTCTTTATTTTTCCTGCAGTTACATGTGTATCTGATGTACATATTTCAATAATTTCTTTTTTATTATTTGATAATTCATTAATAATTATCTCTCGATATTTATTTATTATATTGTTAGCGTCTGCAATTATTATTCCAAATATTTTATTCTCTATCTTTAATAAAAATAATGATATTCCACCTGGTCCAACATCTTCTTTAAATTCAAAATTTAATTGATTAGAATTTATATAACTTATATCAAATGAATATTGTTTTACTCTATTTAATTTGTTTAATAATTCACTTGCAGTATTAATTAACTCATTTATATCTTCTTCATTTACTAGATCTCCTTCTGAGTTATGAGAGTCTATTAATATTATATCTTTAAATCCTAAATCTTCTGAGATTTTTCTTATTTTTTCTTCTACAATCTCAGGTATATCATCTGAACCTTTAGGTGATAAAGTTAAAATTACTAATGGAGTGTTATTGAATAATATTCCATTAGCTGTAGTGTTTTTAGATTTTATTTTATATGGTTTACTTACTGTATTATATTTATTGTTCTGCCCTTTCATAACTAAAGAAGATAAATAACGTTTCACTTCATATTTACTTGTTAAATTAAATTCATGACTGTTCATACCATGGAAAACTGCTGTTTTATATCCTTTTAATGATAATTCTTCTTGAATTTGATATGGAATATTACTACTTCCTACAGGATAAATTGGACCTGGATGTACTCCAGGTAATATCAAATTTATTTTGTCTTGATTTGTTGTTAATTCAATAATTTTTGTTGTAGTATTATTTTCTTTACTATTATCTGTTATTATTTGTTCTAATTCATCAATGTCCTCTGATGTCCATGCTTTTGCAAATGCTCTTAAAAACTTTAATGGTTTTATTTTTAATTGTTCAATTGCAGTATTATTTAATGTTATTATGTAAATTATTGCTAATGACATTATTGCTATTCCTATAAAATAAGTTGATGTAATGATTGTTATAATTTCAGTGTGAAAACTTACTAATATTCCATAAGGTATAACTAATAATAATGTGATAATTGGTACTGTTAAACCTATTATTATTGATCTAATTATACTATCATAAAATACAGACCTTAAAACTATTGTTCTTATGGATATAGCACTAAACATTCCAATTACTACTGAAGAAATAAAATTATCTAATTTTGCAGTTATTATATAAAATAAAACTCCTAATATTATGAAAAATATCCAAATCATAATAGAAAAAATATTTAGACTGGCTATTCTACGAAAATTAGAAATTGAATTATTCGATAAAATTTTTTGCTCTATTCTTATCATTACGCCTAGAATTAAACTTATAATCACACTTCTTGATATAAAATATTCTGTAGTAACTTCAAGTATTATTGAAGGAATACTTAGTAACGTTATTGAAATTAATATTATTAAAACTAATGTTGTTTGTGTATTTGGTAAAGTAAATAATCTATCATATCTTTTTTTTAAGTTTTTTTTTGCTTCGTCACTACTATTATTATACAATTTTACTAGTTTCACGCTGGAATTATAACTTTTACCAATATTGAAAATGCTATTATTCCTATTGTTAATCCAATAACAAATTCTGGTCTAATTTTTATTCCATGTGATTCATCTTCAAAGAATCTTAATAATCCTGCACTTGATTGTGGCATAGGTGCGTTTCGTTTATCTCTTTTACTCATGTTATGAATTATTAATAAAGTTATTAAAATATATTCCTGTTTATACTATGTATTTTTTTTATTAAAACAATAACTTGAATAAAATTTAAATTAATTTACTAA
>CALBXV010000024.1 GCA_937890045.1 uncultured archaeon | reverse complement strand
GATTCCGTATTTGTATTGCTCCTTTGCAAATTTATTCCCTACCGATTGGCCCCACCAATCTGCACCCATACCGCCGAAAAGTCCTATCATTGAGTTAGCAAATGATGCTCGTTGATCACGATTACCAACAGCTTGTTGGTAATCCATCCCCAGAGTGTACTGTTGCTGTGCGTTATATGCACTTTGATTAGCTAAACCAGCACCGTATTGCTGAGTTGAGTAGTCTTGGTTTGCTTTATTGGCCCAGTTAGCTCCAAATTGGCTGGCTGCATTACTAGCTGATTGGTTTGCTAAGTTTTTCTGTAAGTTCATACTTGCATCTGCGGTTGCCATTTGTCCTCCTGCAGATGCTGCTTGACCAGCAACACCTAATGCACCAACACCAGCTTGTAGGCCAGTTGCCTGTATACCCCTCATTCCTTGTCTGACCTGCTCTCCTACCCGACTTTGGTTAGAAGCCCCTAATAAAGATCCCAGCCCACCACCTCCCATTCCTCTTTGAGCTAGTTGTGCGTTCTGTCCTCGTGTAAGTGCACTTACTGATTCACCTAAATCCTCAGTCAAAAACCCTCTTTGATCTTTATAATATTGACTGCCTGGATCAAAAAATTGTTTTGCCTTGTTAAATCCAAATTTACTTTGATCTGATAGTTGACCCATGAAGTTCTTCTGATTTGCAGAAGTGCTGTATTGTGCCATAGTTGGATCATATCCTTGTGTATCATATCTATACGCCTGTGCTTGCTGGGGGGTATAATTAAAATTTTGATCCAATTGATTTATACCTAACCAATCTTGCCATCCCATTATGTTATCTCCTCTTTTATTCCTATGAATCGCTTAATGTTGTGAAAATCCAATTGTTCTCGCCTTCAGCGTCAATTTCAGGCAATGAATTTCCTGCTTCATCTGTAATGCCGTTCGAAGCTTGACCTGGTATATGTACCCAATAGGTTGTGCCAGGTAAAAGATCGTCGAGTGCTCCTTCTATGGTTAGCACTGCGCCATTAAATGAGACCCAAGGTCTCCCCTGGGTATTCTCTTCTTCATCGTAAGAAATCGTACTACTCGCCCAATTGCTCCCCTGTTCTTTGATATATATTTTTTTGGCACCCATGGTAGGAGGGTAAATTGTCTCATCTGCTGTTAACTCCAAAACAGCATCAAGGGCGACATCTGTTGCTCCATTTGCAGGAGCCAGTTCGAGAATAGATGGAGCTGATGTATCACCTCCAGATGCAGGGGTTGGAGGAATTAAGCGCGTTACAATAGGTTGCTGTCTATCATATCTATCTGTTCGCCTTTCTTTGACTATATATCCTGTTTCATCTATTATTGCATTAACTTTCCAAAATAATAGATTCATCTCTTCTCTTAAAGCGTTTACTTGTTCATTAATTGCTTCGGCTACACCGTTGAGGTTTTGCAGACCTGTACCAGTATAGGCACATGTTGCGCTCCATGGTATATAAGGTGGATCAAATTTGTCGACCTTCCCTGATGATCTTATCCAGCCGTGGCTAGTTTTTGCTTCGAGGGAATAAGAGTCACCCCCCCTCGTCCCACTTACACACCTTATATCTCCTTCCTTACCTGATGCGTCATCCTTATATATTTGTGTGAATCCTTGATTTACAGCGTTAGATAAATTGTTGATTATTTGATAAATATCACCTAATGCACTGGAAATTTCGGGGTTTTTTGAAGGACGTGGCCTTCTTTTGATTGTTTGTCCCTTATCTTGTTCAAATTTTCCATCTAAGTTAAGTCTAA
This sequence comes from uncultured archaeon, assembly GCA_937890045.1. Next base: position 4,733 of record CALBXV010000024.1, on the reverse strand, counting down.
ACATTATCGTATCCCTCTTCTTCTAAATATTGTACCTATTGCATCGACAGTATTTGAACCACTTTCGTCTGTAATATTGTATTGTATCCATTTAGCTTTAGCATTACTTCCGCTAAGAGAATAAACATAATCACCGTTCCCATCAGTTTCCCCGCTTTTAGCTGGGATTCCTTCAGAAGTTGTAATTGAATCTATAACATCTGTATTATTGCCAGATACTCTAGTTTTTTTGAAGAATTTTGCCTGTGTATCAGTATTCATTGTCATTTGCTTACTTGTCCAACTCCAATTGTCGCTACCATTCCCACCTAACCAGTGGATTAATTTTTGTCCAGCGCAGACAAACATTTCTCCGTCTTTCCCTTTAAGATAGCTACAAGGTTCATCAGTACCAAACTCCCATAAATCCCATCGTTTTCGCATAATGTTATAGGCCCAGCCATAATATTCATCATTATTATCAGAAAACAGCGCTATATAACTGTTTCTTTCTGCGTCAAATAACATTTTTGGTGACCAATTAGTGCTGACATTTTGCCAAGCATTATCATCTCCTCGGATTATAGCATCTCCTATAGCTATTGGTCTGTTTCCATCATATATATAAATATTATTTTTGTCTGCGAAACATATACCATATTCACTTGTGACTATTGCATCTTGGTGTAAGCATCCTATGCCATCAAAACTATCTTCGATATAAAAATTATTAGGTTCTATTTTGTGTGTGTGATTCTCATCGAAAGCAAATATCCTTCCATGAAATGCTGCTAATGCAGTGGGTTTTGTAGGTAATTTAAGGAGATCTACGGCAACATTAAACTGGTCAAAACAGTAAGGTTTGGATTTGAATAAAAAGTTAGTTGCATCATCTATTTGAGGATGATAACATATTCCTACATAATGTGTATTGTGAAGTTGTGTCGATATTCCATAATTAACCCAGGTGTTATCTAATGCTTCTGATATACCTGTCGAACCTTCGTAAGACACTGAATGAACTGAATTATCATCTTTAATAACAACTTTTCTAACTATCTCCCATTCAGGATTTGTAGTGTCTTGATTAGTTAGTTCAAATGTTGAGTTTAATTGACGATCTTCTACGAATCTGTATGCTACAAATGCTTTTGTTTTTTCGGATTCTGTTGTTTCTACTGCTCTATAGATTCTGATAGCTGAGATTCTTTTCGATAAATTAGCTATATTTCTTAGCTCTAAGGTTAGATTAACACTAGAGTTATCTGCTGTTATATCGATATAATTAGTATCTGTAAGAGGATCATATGCTTCGTCACCTAATGGAGATTCTTGGTATCCATCATATATAAATGATGCTTTATAAAAGATTCTTAAGCCTTCAGTAAAATCTCCTGGCGAGTCTCCTCCTGTTTCTTGTGCTAACTCTATTGAGAGATGAGCTTCTAGTATAGCTTCTAGATCTGAAAATGTGTCATCGCTATAAATTGTTTTAGCCCATTGTCCGACTCCATTACCTGCATGTAGGTGTAAATTTGATAAATTATCGTACTCAATAGAAAGATGAGGGTCGCTTATATCTGCTTCGATAGTTTCGTTTATTGCAATATTTTGGGCATTGTTTGTGTCATCTACATGTATAGCTGGAAGATCAATTGCTGATAAGTTTGATTTCTCTGCTCCCAAATCAGTATGCACAAAAAATAGTTTATTATTGGTTATATCTGTTACCACACCATTAGCACGATCTTCTGTAACAGGTGTATCTATTGAATCAAGGATGACACCATTTGAGGGTATTTGTAAAGCTCCGAAAGTTCCAGTTACAACAGGAGAAGGAGGAGGAGCATCATGCTTTATACGGAGTGTCATTGTATTATAGACAGTATATACGTCAGGTAAACTATCACCATACCTATAGTGTATCCCTAGTCGCCCCGCTGAATAGGTGGGATGCAGATTAAGCATCAGACCCACATAATCAGGATCATTTGTATGAAATAGGTTTTGGGTGCTTGACTTTAGTGTATAATCTGCGGTTAATACATGTGCCGAAATGCCGTCAACCCCAAGAACAAAATATACGGGATAATCAAAGGATGTATGATCAGCTACTATCCAAGAAGATTCTATATCTGTATCGAATGTATTCTTGTTAATCGTAGTAAAATCATTTATATCGTCTTCTTCTTCATCATAAGAAAGTAGTACATTGTTTGTCATAAGAAGTTGTACGTCATCTTGGACTAAGCACATCCCGAAATACCCGCCTCCTCCGTTAGAATTACTACGGTTTGTTTGAGCAAAACCAGTGGTGCTATCTCCTGCATTTTCTGAATCTGTAAGGCCGCTTCCAGGGTCGTCGTCATCCCATGTTAATATTGGCCCTACAAAACCACCAGTACCCGATTTAGTATAAAATCGTGCAGTTAAATCATTGTCTCGTTCATGTGAGGCTTGGATTATTTGACCTACTTCAGATGCCTCTACAAAATCGGCGAAAAAGGCATCAGAAGTCTCATCCAGAAGTTTCCATCCGTTTTGGTAGAAATAAGGAAGTTTACACAATATTGCATCACTGTTACTATTACCGTTTTTTCCGTCATAAACATATACCCATCCCCAAGCTGTGCTAAGATCGTTAGCATATTTTATACCTGCGAATTGAGCCCAACGGACATCGTAAGATGAACTACCATTATCACAGATATCTTCACTCTGGTCGTACCATATACCATTATTTTCAAAGGTTCCAGACTGAACCTCTGATATGGCTCCATTGCTATCATAACCTAGCATAGTTACCATATTTATTCCACCACTATCCCCGTTCCAGCCACATAAAAATATTAGTTTGTTGTCAAGGTCAATAATAATGTCTTTTGCATTATACGGAGTAGTACTCGAGATTTCTGTCATCTCGAATGCATCTTCTTGTGTCAACACTCCTTCTGTAGTGTAAGAATGCGTATAAATAATGGGGTAACTACTATCGTTATAAAATGTGAATAAAAGTCTTTCATCGAGGTCTATTTTTATGGGGCCATGACAACATTCATCCCATGCACTGTCCACATAAACGAGATTATCGGTTAGATCATAGTCTAGGTCATCTATGTTGTTATAGTGAAAACTATGGAGCGTCTCGCTGTCGCCATCAGCTCCACTACAAGTAAAAAGAAGTTTGTTAGCACTATCTATGGCCATTTGTTGGGTGCAATCGTTTGCATATGATGAGTGCTGATTTGTAGGAGCGTTATATCCTCTTAATTCAGGGTCTGATTTAATTACTACATTGTCGTCATCCCACGAACTAGTAGGAGGAAGTATATTATCTATATTAATTGTTATATCGAGGTCGTTAGTTGGGGTGTCATGTCTGGGGATCTCATAATTATATGCAGGAGAAGCCGAAGGAGATTTTTGTTCGAATCCTATTTTAAGATCGATAGTTTTGTTTGCTAAACACCTATAATCTCCTTGTGCCCAATTTAACGGGTGTTCGTCTAAACCCGAAGGGACAGGCATATTATATAGAAATGATTCTCCACGGTGTATGGTATGCTTAGTAACGAACCATAAATAGTTATTGGTGTCGCTGGGAGTACCTATTTGGATCATATCCATGATGTCATCCTTAAATTCAGAGGCATCACCATCTTCTCCAAAAGTGAGTGTAGTAAGAGATTCCGTGGTCAGGGCATCTCTATTCATAGTAAAATGTTCTCCGTCGGAATCAATAGCTGTTATATAGGAGTTCGCTCCTATACCATCTCCGCTAACAGACAACCCTAGAGTTATTTTGGCATTTATTTCATGGGCGACAATAGCAGACTCGCTTGTTACATCACAGGTTGCATCATCAAAGGCATTTTCTAGGTCAAAGAAAGTTGTAGTATCCATACCATCTAGGTCGATACAATAGACTCTACCTTGTACCCCAGCGCCCGCATCATAAACCCATAGACCTTTATTGTCATCAGTATCTCTAGTATGAATTGCTATTGCCTGTGTTTTTGTGAAAATAGTATCAGATCTTTTTTCAAATGATAGTGAATTGATATTAAATTTATATACATATTTACCTTGCCATTCAATACCATATATGAAACCATTTTCTTCTACAGTAGAGCATAAGTCATTAAATTGATTTGGGCTCCACAATCTTGCAGACTCTACAACGACTGCATCGCTTACATTAGAACCGAATTGTTTGTGTGCAACCATGCCTGCCCATTGGGGGAATTCTAGTTCGCCATTACCTAGCCCTATATGTGCCTCTTTATTATTTACTTCCATGGCAACCATACTTTTTGTCATAGGTGCAAGTGTACCTACTTCGGGACTTCCGTATAAATCTACAATAGTTTGAATTCCATTATTAGTCTCATCATAAAATATGACATCACGTCTTCCGTCATCATTTATCATCGCCATATTCTCAGTATTTATTGGTATTACATAATGGCTTGTCCATTCCCATGAGTCACCTGTTGTGTGCCCTGTGGTTGAGGCAAAGGCTATCGTAACACCATTATTTAGAGGTTCTGCGGTTGTATGCAAGGGAACCATTGCTGCTTCCCATGTTGTACCACCATCATCTGACCAGTTATATTTAGCGGAATTGGCGGCTATCCTGACAACATAGTTTAACGAGCTCGGGCCAGTATATGTTCCGCTTACTGTTAGTCCACTTTGAATTACACTCATGGTATACCAGGAATAAAATCTATAGGACTTGCTAGGTCTCTATC
>CALBXV010000023.1 GCA_937890045.1 uncultured archaeon | reverse complement strand
GCAGAAGTGATGTTAGGACAATGGGAATATCAGATTGGTGCTGGTGGCTCAGTTCATATGAGTGATGATTTGTGGGTTGCTCGTTGGTTACTGGAAAGAATTTGTGAGAAATATGAATTGACAGTTTCATTAGATCCAAAACCAGCAGAGGGTGATTGGAATGGGGCGGGATGTCATTGTAATTTTTCTACAAAAGATATGAGAGAATATGGTGGTAGACAAGACATAGAAGAAGCTTGTTTACTTCTGTCATATAAACACGAAGAACATATGAAAGTATATGGTGAGGGAAATGAAAGACGATTAACAGGACTACACGAAACACAAGCTATAGATACATTTAGTTGGGGAGTTTCAGACAGAGGAGCATCTATTCGTATTCCGTGGCAAGTAGATAAAGATGGATGTGGTTATTTAGAAGATAGAAGACCATCAGCGAATTGTGATCCTTATCTTGTTATTGAAAAGTTGATTGAAACCATTTGTGTGTAGATAGTTAGTTAAAAAGAGGTTACGACATTTATCAGAATATTTTCTACGATAGATTACATAATAAAATACATATTTGGGATGATGCGTTTGGTCATCAGACGTTTCGGTATAAAAAGTATGCTTATGTAAAAAATAGAACGGGATCATATGTTTCTTTATATGGAGATAAATTAAAAAAGATATATAAATGGGACGATGAACATCCAGAATTATTTGAATCAGATGTGAATCCAGAAATTAGAACTTTAGTTGATAAATATACTGATTCAGATGAAGTATCAGTAGGTCATAGAACAATGATTTTTGATATTGAAGTGGAAGTTACACAAGGGTTTCCAAATGTTCAGAGAGCCAACAATAAAATAATTTCTATTGCTTTTAATGATCAAATAACTGATGAATATTTTTGTTATGTACTTGATGAAAATAAAGAACTGAAAAATGATTTTGAAGAGGGGGTTATTGTAGAAACATTTTTAACTGAATTTGAACTTTTAAATAAATTTTTTATAAAATATAGAGAAATACAACCAACCATTTTAACTGGGTGGAATGTTGAGTTTTTTGATATACCATATCTTTATAATAGAGCGGTTCAAGTTGTTGGTAAGGATATAGCTAATACATTATCACCAATTTATATAGTTAGGTGGAGTGATTTTAAAAATAGATATACTGTAGCTGGAGTGAATGTATTAGATTATTTAAGTTTGTATAAAAAATTTACATTCAGTCAAAAATCTTCTTATAGATTAGATTCTATTGGAGAAGAAGAATTGGGTGAAAGCAAAATTAAATATGAAGGAACATTAAATGATTTATATGAAAATGATTTGAAAAAATTTGTAGAGTATAATATACATGATGTTAGGATTGTAAAGAAATTAGATGATAAGTTAGATTTTATTGAAATTGCTAAAGGGTTAAGTCATTTGGGTCATATACCATATGAGGATATTTATATGTCTTCAAGATATTTGGAAGGTGCTATTTTAGTTTATTTAAAAAAGAATGGAATTGTGGCTACAAATAAAAATCCAGCTAATAGACGACTGTTAAAGGGGCATGATAAGTTTGCAGGGGCATATGTTCAAGAACCAATACGAGGTAAACATAATTGGGTTTATGATTTAGATGTTACTTCAATGTATCCTTCTTGTATTATGTCATTGAATATATCACCGGAAACAAAAATTGGTAAAATTGGGGGGTGGAATCCAGAAGAATTTTTGAAAACGGGTAATAAAAAAACATATACTATAGTACAAAAAGAAAAAGAAATAGGAAAGTTTACTGAAGAAGAATTAAAAGAATTTCTTTTTGGTAGAAAAATATCTGTAGCAACAAATGGTGTTATGTATAGGTCAGATAAGGCAGGACTTATACCTGCACTTTTAGCAAAATGGTTTGATGAACGAGTTGAATATAGAAAGTTGTCTAAAAAGTTTTATGAACAAGGAGATAAAGAAAAATCAGAATATTTTGATAGACGGCAATATCTACAAAAGATACTTTTGAATAGTTTATATGGAGTATTGGGATTGCCTGTATTTAGATTTTATGATGTAGATAATGCTGAAGCTGTTACTTTAACAGGACAAACATTAATAAAATTTACAAAAAAAATAGCAAATGATTATTACAATAAGGAATTAAATGATTTGGAAGATCATTGTATTTACATTGATACGGATTCTGTATTTTATTCAGCTCTACCACTTGTAAAGAAAAGATTTCCAGATGTAGATACTAGAAATGAAGAAAGAATGTCTATGGCTATTTTGAATATTGCAAGTGAAGTTCAGGATTATTTAAACAATGGATATGATTGGTTTGCTAAAAACTTTTGTAATTTGGACACACATAGATTTCAAATTAAACAAGAGGTTATAGCTAAAAGTGGATTGTTTGTAACTAAAAAACGATATGGATTAAAACTTATTAATGATAATGGTAAAAAGGTTAATAAGATGATGGTTAAGGGATTAGATACAGTTCGTTCAAGTTTTCCAGTTGCTATGAAAGAGTTATTACAAAAGATATTAGAAGATATTCTTATGGATGTTCCGAAGGATAAGTTGGATAAATTTATTATTAATTTTAAAAATAGTATGAAGTTGATGGATTTTGATAAAATATCTATACCAGTAGGGGTTAAAGGTATTAAAAAATATATTGAAAAAGATAATATTATGTTTAAGAGATATAAAAAGGGAACTCCTGTTCATGTAAAATCCGCAATAAACTATAATGATTTATTAGTACATTTTGGTGATAATAAAAAATATAAATTTATATTTAATGGTGAAAAAATTAAATGGGTTTATTTAAAGAGAAATGAACTTGGAATAGATGTTATTGCATACAAAGGACATGAAGATTCACCAAAAGTATTAGATTTTATAAAAAAATATATTGATTATAATAAATTATATAAACAAGCATTACACAAAAAAATTATGATGTTGTATGAGAGTATGAATTGGGATGAACCAACTGATGCATCTAAAACGATGGAAAAGTTTTTTTGATCTGTTTTGATACTGTTAAAATAATAGAAAGATTTTTTTAATTTTGACAAATAAAACTAATATATATGTATATATGGTTATAATAATAGGAGAATAAGTTATGGATAAATCTAAATTGGTAAGATTTATTGAGAAATATTATCTTGACAAAGAAGTTCAATCAGTAATTTTAGAAACTAAATCTGATATTTTGTTTACTCGGTTTATTACTGGAGATAAATCATTGTTGGGTGAATTAACAATGAGTAAGTGGAAGTTTGAAAACAGTGAAATAGGTGTTTATAATACAGAACAGTTTTTAAAGTTATTGGATGTATTGGATGCGGATGTTAATTTAACTTTAACCAGAGTGGGTGATAAGTCAGTTGCATTACGTGTTTCTGATAAATTGTCTTCTGTAAATTATATGTTGAGTAGTTTATCAGTTATAAACAGACCACCTGAAATGAAGAGATTACCTTCTAATTTTGAATTAAAAATAAATGTTGGAAGGGAATTTATTCACAAGTTTGTTACTGGAAAATCTGCATTACCTGAAACAGACACTTTTACAGTTTTAACTGATAATGGAAATACAAAAGTTGTAATTGGGTATTCTGCTGTTAATACAAATAGAGTTATACTTCCAGTTAATACAAGTGTGTATTCTGATATGAATGCTATATCATTTAATGCAAATATTTTTTCTAAAGTTCTTGTAGCAAATAAGGAGTGTGAAAGTGCGGAGTTACAGATTTCATCGGAAGGTTTGGCTAAAATAAATTTTAAAGTAGATGAATATGATGTAACGTATTATCTCGTAGAACAACTTTTACAGTAATGTATTTAGAATATTTCGATAAGTTTCTTAATATGAGCCCTTATCTTAATATCAATGAAGATGAGTGGGCATATATAAAAGAAACATTTGATAAAGATGATGTTAAAGAATCTTTAGCTAAAATTGCTATGACATATCCAATTCCTTATATGGATATAAGTTTGCAAGATGCTCTTAGAGATTTTGCTAAATTAAAAGGTGTTTGGTGGAATGATTTGTTGGTACAAGACAAGTGGTATGCTAGAACAGAGAGTGATTTTAAATATTCATTAGAATATTTAGGTGAACCAATATATTTTCGTAGATTAAATAGAGGTAATGATTCTTCAAATTATTTTCAACAAAAAAATAGATGGGCAGTTGATGGTTCAATATCGCCTGGCCCAACAAGGACATGGAAAACTGAAAAATTTATGACTACACTTATGGGTGCAGCATATACATTAAAAGTTGAAAAAATAAATAAATCTGTATTAAGAACTATGTTGGGATTAAGAAAATATATTTGTTCACAATTTAAACCAAATGTAGCTAAATGTGTTTATGATTATTTTGAATCTAAAACTATATTAGATTTTTCAGCTGGGTGGGGTGATAGGTTAGCTGGATTTTATGCATCAAATCATGGAGAACATTATGTAGGTATAGACCCACGAAAAGAAAATCATTCTATATATAACGAACAAGTAGAATTTTATGAGAACAATATTGGTTGGTTTGAAGCATCAAAAATGTCAGAATTTATTTGTAGTCCAGCAGAGGATATTGATTATACTAAATGGGCTAATTATTTTGATTTGGTTTTTACATCACCACCATATTTTAATGTAGAACGTTATAGTTATGATGATACTCAAAGTTGGGTTAGATATAAAAACGTTGAAGGTTGGAATAAATATTTTTTACATAGAACACTTAAAAAAATTTGGGATTCTATAAAACCTGGTGGATATTTATTGGTAAACATATCGGATGTAAATGCTAGTAGCGGTTCAAAGAAAAAGGGTTGGTTAAAAATTTGTGATCCTATGAATGATTTTTTATCTGAACTAGATAATTCAGAATATCAAGGTTGTATTGGAATGGAAATGGCAAAAAGACCAAATTCAATAGGTGCTGGAACTGGAGTAGTAACTGAAGAACCAAATAGAACTCCAGAAATGATTAAGGAATTTGATGGTATTTTCTGTGAACCTATTTGGGTTTGGAAAAAGAATTAATGAAAGACACGCATACATTATGGGTAGAAAAGTATCGGCCAACCACCTTAGACACTTATATAGGGAATGAATCTCTAAAAGAAAAAGTGTCTTTTTATCTGGAGAGTGGCGACTTACCACATCTTTTACTATATGGTAAGGCTGGTACAGGTAAGACCACTCTCTCTAAAATTCTTGTAAAGAATATCGAATGCGATTATCTTTATATAAATGCGAGTGATGAAAATAATGTAGATACAGTTAGAACTAAAGTAAAGAATTTTGCTTCAACAATAGGATTTAAAGATTATAAAATAATAATTCTTGATGAGTGTGATTATATTACTCCAAACGCACAGGCAGCACTTCGTAACCTTATGGAAACATTTAGTAAACATTGTAGGTTCATTCTAACCTGTAATTTCGTAGAGAGAATAATTGACCCAATTCAGAGTCGTTGTCAGGCATTTCATATTGAACCTTTGAGCCGGCCTGAAGTTGCAAAACATTTAATTACTAATATTCTTGATACTGAGAATATTAAATATGAGTTAGATGATGTTAAAGTTATATTGGATAGTAATTATCCAGATATACGAAGAGTAATTAATACAGCACAGAGACAGTCTGTGGGTGGTGAATTAAAAGTAGATAAAGAATCAATAATTCAAAGGGATTATAAATTAAAAATTTTGAATTCTTTAAAAACGCAAGATAAGAAAAATGCATTTAATAATATACGACAAACTTTGGCAACTGAAAAGATTAGAGATTTTGCAGATTTATTTAGAGTATTATATGAAGAGGTTGATTATTGGGGAGAAGGTCATATAGCAGAGTGTATTTTAATAATTGCAAAATATGAATTATCTGATGCACAGGTAGTGGACAAAGAAATAAATGTTATGGCAATGATAATAGAATTGTTAGGAGTAGTAAAATGACTAAATATAAAAATAAGGATGGCATTGAATTAAGTTATGATGGTCATGAAGATGATTCTCACGCTAATTTAGTTAAAGAAGTTCTTAAACAAGCAGTTAAACTTATTAATTCAGGTGCAGAAAAGGATAAAGTAATAGAATTTTTAACTGAAAATTTTTCATTAAATGTAGAGGAAGATTAGATATGAATACTTCTTGGGGTGAAACAAAATCAAGTTCAAAGAAAAATGTAAAACCAGGCGAAGAAAAACATATTTCAGTTTATGAAAATAAAATATATTATTATTCTGGAGTGA
>CALBXV010000022.1 GCA_937890045.1 uncultured archaeon | reverse complement strand
AATATCCACTTGCAGAAATACTTGTTGCACTTGTTGCTCCCCCAGTATAAAATCTTCCACTAATTGGTCCAGCTACACTATTAAAATCACCGTCTTGGTACGCAGATGGAATAACTGCTGGTTGTGCCGTTACAATTTTTGATAATACTAATCCATTTGATGTTCCAAAAGAACTTATAGAATAATCTGTATATGATGCAGTTGTAAAAGTTGAATTTTCATCTGGTGTAGCGTCTGCGTAATTATCACTAAATGAATGAGATGCTATAGTTTTTACATAGTACGCTGTTGCTCCCCCACTTGTTAATCCACCTAAACCGAAGTAATTTGAATTACTATAAACACCACTTGAACCACCAGCATTTGCAGTAACGGTAAGTGAATTTGTACCATGTGTTGCTTGAGTTTGTATTGTTGAAGGAATACGAGATGCATAACTTCCGTGAAATGGATTAGTTCCTGTATCATTTCCCCAATCACCCAAATCACTTGATTGTACCCAACCTTTTGCCATTAAATAATCTTGAAGTTCTTTGTATGAACCTGTATCACTCATATCTATAAACGCAGAAGAAGTCCAATGTTGAGATAACCTCGCGTTTTCATAAGTTGAACCCAATACACCATCTAATAATGAACCTTTTGATGTAGTTGAACCTTGTGTATGGGAAGTTGAAAGTGTATTCCAATATTTTGTATTTGGTGAAGCGTCTGCTACATCCAAAGAATGACTCATTGCACCTGCAACAAATCTTAAAATTTCACTTACATGAGTTGTGTTATCAAAATTATTAAAGTAACTCCCATCTAAACCAGTTCCCCAGGGATTAGAAGTTGGATAACCATTTTGAACATTATTGGTATAAATTGCAGTTGATGCTGATGATACCGTATTAGCTTTTAATGAACCTGTTAATTGTACATCATTTGTAGTAGAATACGCCGATCCAGTTTTGATAAAAATTCCTAATTCACCATCAATACCAGTAGTTGGAATATTAGTTATAGAACTTCCATCTCCAGCAAATTTAGACGCACTAATAGTTCCTACTCCTCCAGTAGCAACTATCGAACCTGATAAGGTAAAAGAACCTGTAAGTTTAGGATTTAATTGTCGGCTGTGTATAAGTGCCATTCTCTTCTCGTTTTAAATTTTCCCAATAAATTTTCATACTTTTAGAAATACGTTTTTTATGAATATTAGTCTTAGGTTGTTTCAATTTCTCTATAGTATCCATTGAAACTTTTCTGTCCATTTGAGCGCAGGATTTGCATACAGAATTGTTACCTACTGCTCTATCAAAAGTGTCTTTTCTTGTGTAGGTAATCATCCTATTACAATCGGGACACTTTCTATTTTTTCTATCTGACCAGAATCGCTTCCGCATTTGCTCTCCTCGTCTCCCACCCCCTTTTTGCACTTTCACTTAATACTTTGTGCATTTTGGGTGTGTTATAAGTTTTCTTTCTCGTATCACTCATTTTTTTACGAGTTTCTTCTGAAACAACTCTGTTTTTCATTTTTTCAATCGTTTCAGGTTTACGTTTTTTACCAAGTAGGGCTTGTCTAATTTTTTCAATCGTTTCAGATTTATGTTTTCTACCAAGTAGTGTTTGTCTAATTCTTTCTTTTTTTTCTTCACTTTGATTTGATTGAGCAATATTCATTTTCTTTTTAGTTTCCTCAGAATGTAAACTATTACTCCCACCACTTCGTAAGTTATATCCGAACTTTTTTATATTGGATTTATATTTTTTAATAAAATACTCTTCCATTTTATTTAGTTCATCTATTGAACTACATTCTTTGATTATTTCCCAATCAAAATCATATTTTTTTAATGCATTACCAAAATAAAATGCTCCATGTCCATATTCGTGTTGAGCTTTCCTCACCTCAAATGGTTGAGTAGTCTGTCCTATATAGACTTTGCCATTTTCTTTGTTTGTTGCTTTGTATATTCTCATAATAATAAATATCTAAAAGTAGTAAAAGAAAAGTGGAAGATAGAATTAATTTATTAAGAATCAAATTTTCCGTGAGCGATAATTTCGTCATCACTCTCTAAAACATAACCTATTGAAGTAGTATTAACTTTTAAAAGAAAATTACTACCACTTTGTTGTACTTCTAATGCATCATGTTCCATATATTGTCCATTTAAGAAAAATACAAAATCATTTTCACCAACTGAAGTCAATCCACTTGGTGCAGATGCCATCGTAGCAGTAAAACTTGCTGTCTCATATCCAGATATATCATTTA
>CALBXV010000021.1 GCA_937890045.1 uncultured archaeon | reverse complement strand
GCATCAACTTGATCACCAATGTTATTCTTTATTTCAATTTTCTCAAAAGCGGCTCCATTGCTTGAAGTCAATTTGAAGTACGAATCCGAACCATCTGCACCATTATCATCACCAAATACAAGGGTCTTATGATCCGCAACTCTTCCTAAAATACCACCAGCACTTGCAGTTAAAGTAATCGCATCATTACCCGTACCTGTCGAAGCTATCGCCGTTCCACCCGTTCCTGCAGTAACGTTGACAGCAGTTGCTCCAGTTACATTACCAACTGTAATAGTTCGAGCGGATGCTCCTGTTCCTATATTAATGTTTTGTGCGTCAGCATCAGTTCCAATACCAATTACTCCAGCACTTGAATTAAGTTCCAAAACACCATCTGCATCTACCAAGAATGTATCATCAGAATTTATAGTTATATCACCAGTACCTGTCGAAGCTATCGCCGTTCCACCCGTACCTGAATTAACGTTGACAGCAGTTGCATCAGTTACATTACCAATCGTGACCACATCTTCGAATGCACCAGTTCCAATAGATATTGTTCTCTGACCCTGTGTACCAATATTGATAGCCTGATCAATATCATCATTACCAATACTGATCGCACCTGCTGATGAGTTTAATTGGATAGTGCTACTACCATCCAAATCCACGGTGGTAGCACCCGATAAAGTAGTCGCTCCCGAGCCGTCAAGCGCGAATGAAGCAGTCCCGTCCGTCAAAGTAAGTGTTGATACAGATGTAGCCGTTATAACATTGGCATCAACAGTAACTGCTGTATTAGTTGCTGAACCTAAAGCCAGTGTCCCCGTATTATGTGGATTTACTGTAATATTTGCATTATTCGCAGAAGTAATAATATCTATAACTTTTGCAGCAGTAATATCTATTCCACCATCACTTACTATATCAATCGCATCATCTTGCGTACTTGCGGATGTCATGCGTATTTCAGTAGTTGCACCGCTTGTAGTTATATCCAGATCGTCATCAGCAGTATCCCCTGTTACACTTATATCCATACCACCTCGGGTTGTTCTCAATACAAGGGCATCATTTTGATCTTCAGCTGATGATATAAGTGTAGAAGTAATACCACCATCGAAAGATCCTGCCGAAAGTACACCACCATTAGTGAGTGTCATTTTAGTCACCCATGAATCGCTTTCTAAACTCTCTATTTTTATTTCACCACCTGATCCGCCATTTTCATTCTCGGCTATTATTTTCCATCTATCCTTATTATCTCTTGTAGCCCCATCATCCGCAGAAAGACGTAATTCGGCCGCAGCATCATTGGTTGGTGAGGATACTTGAAACGTACCAACATTTTCTGTTTTTCCGTCCGACTTAGGTGTGATTTTAATTCCGCCAGTTGCAGTAGCAATGTCTATAGCATCAACACCTGTACCTGCTGAACTTAGAATTAATTTACTTGATCCGCCTCCCGCTGAAGCGACAGTTAACTCACCACCGGCTGAATTTTGTGTCACATTCGAATTAGCATCATCAGCTGTAAAACTAAAGCTGTTACTTGTTGATGTAAGAGCACCATTATCAGCTTGTAATTTGAGACCATTGGTGGTTGACTCTAAATGCAATGCATCTGAACCATCTGATCCACTTCCCTCAGCTAGAAGATGAATTTTATGTGCGCTTCCTCCATCTTGTTCAATTGTAATATTACCGGTAGCTGATGTAAGGCCCAATGCAAGAGCATCAACAGTAACTGCTGTATTATCTGCTGAACCTAAAGCCAGTGTCCCGATTCCATGTGGATCTATTGTAATATTTGAATTACTTGCAGAAGTAGTAATATTTATAACGTCTGCAGCAGTAATATCAATAGGACCAGTAGCGCCTTGAGCAATTATATCTATTCCACCAGCACTTGCAGTTAAAGCAATCGCATCAGGACCCGTACCTGCGGAATTAATAAATAAAGATGCATTATGTGCACCTCCAGTATTAATCTGTTCAATCGTAAAATCCTCAGTAGGACCATCAGACGAATGAGATAATGTTCCTGCAGTTCCCGTTTCTAGAGTAACCTTACCAGCATTAGTAGTTAGTGCAATATTATCCGCTACGCCAGTAGCATCAATTGTAACTGCATTTCCATCAAGATCTAATAATAAACCTCCGTCAATTTCCACTTCAGTATTAGACTCTAAATCTAGTATACCAGAATCATCAGTTCGTATACCTATAAATGTATTAACATCATCAAAGTAGAATTTACTATCAGTGTCCAAGATTAATCCTGGGTTTGCATCACCAGTTCCATCATCATGCGTTAATGTAACAGCAGCTATATTATGACCTCCAAAACTTGCAATAGCGTTGTCATACAGATGCAGATCTTTCCATCTTCTAGCAATTGGAGCAGATGAACCTAGGCCAGCTTCATGAACACCTCCACCATCCACTGCTGGTATTAGATCTTTTTCAAATGCTGTTTCAGAAATCGTTAAGGTTCCATACACTTTTAAACCAGTGAGGTTGGTACTAGTACCAACTGTTATTACATTGTCTGTTTCTACATTAATATCCATTACCTGTTTTATTACGCCACCCTCATTTGTATTAAAAACCATTTCGGCTGCATCATGAGTTAAACGACCACTGCTTTCATGCGTTATGGTGGCATTCTGGGCAGCACCAAATTTGATCGATTTATCATCGTGAAGATATAAGTCACCCCATTCATTCGTTGCTGTTCCGATAGTTGATCCTCCCGGCGTTTCAGGAAAAATAGCGGACCTAAATACCCAATAATCCGCTGATAGTTTACCTTTAACATCCATATGTCCCGTAACTGTAACCGTGCTGTCAACAGTTGTATTCATGTCCATAATCATATAAGTGGAAGGTGTAGCATTACGGACCCAAAACTCTATGGTTCCTCTTTCTGATGCATTTGCTACTTCTTTGGCAGTCATTCTAATCTTGGCATACTCTTTTTCCAAAAGAACGGAATTTTTTCCGGTTGCACTAATAACTGCTAATTCATCGTTATCAA
>CALBXV010000020.1 GCA_937890045.1 uncultured archaeon | reverse complement strand
GTCGTGACTCATAAAAACCGGTATTTGTGCCTGAAGTAGTTTCATTTCTGGCAGATAACAAATAGCTGTTTGCGAACTTAAATTTATCAAAATTTCCTAAATTGGGCTGTCCATATCCAACATAACCAACTGTATTTAAAGGATAACTAGGTTCTCTAATAATAGATACTCTTAGGGATAAAGTAACATCTTTATCATTACTTAAATCAGTATTTCTACTAACACCGCTTTCTGGTGCTGTGCTTAATGTTTCTGCTTCTGTTCCTAGTCGTCGGCCATGCTTAGTTGTAAAGATGGTCTTGAAGGTTGAGAATAGTGGTGGAGTAAGAAGCTCTCTTGCAGTTCCAGCCGAAGATGTTGAAATGGTTTTAATCCTCATATCCACCGTTTGGATTGGATTAATTTCTCCAAATAAAGCAAACCCAGCGGGGTGTACTGAACTCAATAAAGAGTCTCGCCATAAACCAATAGATGTGGCTGTTTTTACTACATAAGAAAAATCTTGAAAATAATAGCTGTCTTGTATTTTTTTAGAATCTTCTGATATCCATCCATCTTGATTAATATATGCCCCAAACGTTGCAACTCCGGAAACAATTGAACTAAACACAGCCTTATCATTACTGAAAATTTTACCAGTAAAACTAGAAGCGGATTGTGTTAGTGTGTCGTCAACAGAAAAATCTCCATCAATTGAAGATATCTTCATTAATTGTGTTTTTTGATTATAACTTTTAATGAGGGCTGTTCCGCCAGAAGAGCTTGTAACTGTTTGACCTACAACTGGTGGGTCTCCAGTTAAATTAATAATTAAAAGATTTTCTACTGTTGTTATTGTCGGAGCTGAATAATGCACTCCGGGCTCAGAAATAGATGTTGCTGCTATTTTTCCTATATTGCCATCTCCATAAGCTACAACAACGCCACCATTTCTAGCTTGACCAGCAACAACATCATAAGTAACAACAGCCGATCCATCATTATGTTGATATGCTGTAGTGCTTCCGGCTCCCCTAACACATCCAGTTAGAGTATTTAAAGATATTCCATAATATTCTATTTTTTCTTCGCCTATATAAATTGTTCCTGGACTTGTTGGTGTAGCTATATGGAATTCAGCTACAGACGTTAATGTTATACTTGTAGCATCGGACTCTAAAACTGCACCTTCATTTAAAGTTGATGATCCTGCTGGCAGATATATTGAAGGTAAGGATTGATAGTTATCTCCAAACCGTTTCAACCTAATATCAGTAATATCTCTAATACCGGTATCTCTTTCTTGAATTAACTTATTCCCGGAGATTGTATCATATAGCACCAAATCATCTTCTAATATAAAATGGTCTTCAGCTCCCATACCATAATTTATTTCTTGGGTTAAATATAATCCATTTTCTATTAAAATTTCATCCCCAGCATTAGCTCCCGCTCCATCAGTTCCACCATCTTCTATGATGAGCCTAAATTCATTTTCTAATGAACCAGTTTCTGGAGCAATACCTCCATTAACCACGCTAACTTCTCCTTTTAAAGAAGCTCCTAAAGTTCCGGTATTATCTACAAGCAATTTGTCACCAATTTCATATCCTTGGCCTGGTGTAGAAATAATAACATTATCTACCGAACCAGTTTTAAGTTCAGCAATTTCTGCTACCAGCCCATCACCGTGGAGGGATGATATTTTTAAAGGATCTTCTTTAACGAAATATTGTCCAGAATCAGAAGTATCAATTTTACCTACCTGTGATGCTACTTTAGCCCAAAGAATTCGCTCTGATTTAGTATTATCTTGTCCAGATATTTTTTGTCCTGCTATAAAAGTGCCTTGAACACTAGATAAAACCAAATCATAAACAATAGATGTTCCTATTTGCAATTGAGTAACAGCTTCAACAAGACCTGTAGCTTTTTCTATAACTGGATAACTATTAGTATCTGGCGGCGTTTTTGTAGCATTAACTTCTGTAGAAAAATGGCCACCTTGTCGGAGAGAAAGGTCATTAACTCGCTCTTGTGTTATTGTTTCTCCAACAAGATTATTTAAATTATATTGTTGAGAATAAGATACTTCATTTAAAATTTGATTACCTGTTTCCAATACAAGGTATATATCATCGTTCTGCGAACCACCAACCTCTAAATTATCCTCTAATAATAAAGTATCATTAATTTGCTGCACTCTTAATATAGGATCATTTGACCATTTTCCACCAGAAATTCTAAATACGTTTTCTGTTGGATAAAATATTTCAACATTTTCATCCAATAACAGTCTAAAAAATATCTCATGCCCCTTTCTAGTTCCTTTGGTTCTATAAAGATCGGTAATATTTTTTAAAATGTTTTTCTTATTTACTCCAGGAGCTAAAGTTTTTGGAATAGTTTTTAAGAAAGCTGATTTAAATTCGTTAAAGAAAGAATCTATAGTATCATCAACATCAGCATATTTCATAAGATCAGAAATAGATTCTACTGGGTTTGATGTATAATCGAATATGTATCCAGCTGCATTGGAAGTTTGGCCAACAATTTGCTCATTTAGTAAAAATTTATTTTGGCTTGAAATAAACAATCTAGAGTTGTCATCAATATCTACAACACGAATTGTTGCTGTAGCTTTAGAAATTTGTCCTATAATAATTTCACCATTTACAAAATGGTTTCCAGACCTAACTAGTGTTGGACCACCAGCTGCCCAATCATAATCTTCTAATAGGATTTCTTTAGCAGATGGATCTCTATATAATGATTTACCAATAGTTTCATCTTCTAAAATCATCCTATCAAAATCTTCAGTTATAATAGAATCTTTAGAGCCTAAATTATTTAATTTAAGCTCAGCTGATTCTAAGAACTCATAATATATTTTTACAAACTCTGCAAAAACATTATGATCGGATTTAATAAACTCTGGTAAATTTTCAGCTACCAGAGTTGATAATTTCTTTTTTAAGTCTGACATTTATTAATACGTAGCTGTTGTAGAGTACCCTGTACCGGCATTAGCACTACCAGATGCTATTGTGTCTGATTCTCCTGTTACTTTCAAATTAGTTGTATCTATTAATAAAAGTTGATTTCTAACTGCAACTATATCATTTGAAGCTGGAGTAACTGTAATTGTAATTGTTCCATCTGTGTTCTCAGCAGATATAATATTAAATGATGTTAATATTAATTGTCCAGTATCATAATCAATTGTACCAGCTTCAAGGTCTACATAAGACATAGAAGATCCAACCAGTTTATATGTTCTAATATTCCCTTCACCGTCATCATTTAAATATAAAATATCTGAACCACCTTCTAAAACAAATCCAGTTGTTTTAAGAATACTTTGATGGCCTGCATGTGGATGATGGAGTGGATTATTAAAATCCATTGTATATTTTGATATTGTAGCTAATGTAGGTGTCAATGCTTGACTAATTTCTATTGTAGTAATATTTGATAAAATAGAATCATCGACCTTATCAATTAAATTTGTAAATTTAGAATGCCTAAAAACACCTTCAAACTGTTCCAAATACTCATCACTATATTCAGCTACTTTAGCAGCTATTAATGTTTCTATATCCAACGCTGTCTTTGTTGTATTAAACTCATTGAATTTAAAAGAAATGTTTGGAATAATTTTTGTAATATCTGGATCAACAAACACAGGCGTAATACTAGCAACAGTATATTTTTTTAATTGACTTTTTAAACTATCTTTTACCACATTAGTTAAATTAGAACCGGTGTGCGGTTTAATACTAATATAGACCTTTCCATATACAGGCGGATTTGCAAATTCTCCACCCCACACAGCAATAGACTCTATATCTCCATATAATTGTGGCAATAAAGCTTTATAATCAGTAGCTGTTACTCCTCTATTTTGAGAAGCAAAATGTAACGGTGCATTATATCTAATTGAAGCTAAATTTTCAGCTGTAGCACCACCTGAAGAGGAAGTAATTGTAGTAACTTCTATATTACTAAAACCTGAAATGCCACTTCCTGCATTAAATGAAGAAACGCCATTAGCAGCTTCCACATTAGTAACAACATATTTAATAGATATTATATTTCCATCAGTTAAAGCTTTTCCTACAGCGTCATCTCCAAAATAAATTTCCCATTTATTATCTATTGTTTCTT
>CALBXV010000019.1 GCA_937890045.1 uncultured archaeon | reverse complement strand
GTTTTACGAACCAGAGGAATGGCGAGGTAGACCCAAAAATTCAAAGCAGGGTTCTTCTGATGAAGTGATTGATATCAATCCGTCCACTGGTAGTGGCAAATCAATGGTAAATGATTACCAACAAGTACTCCATTCTGCCAAGTGGACTTATGAACAACTATTAAGAATAGGTGTAGCTCCAGAACAGGCTAGAATGGTTCTACCACAGTCAATGTATACAGAATGGTATTGGAGTGGCACACTATATGCATTTGCAAGGGTATGTAACCTTAGATGCAAAGATGATGCCCAAAAGGAGACACAAAATGTTGGATGGGATATTGACAAGTATGCAGCAGAACTCTTTCCCGCCTCATGGCAAGCCCTTCGGGATGCATAAAGCTCTTGTTATAGGTAATGGTGAATCACGGTCATGGTTTAATCCATCCCATCAAGATATAATGGATAACACTGTTATAACGTGGGGATGTAATGCTTTGTATCGCGATGGATTTGTTCATAATCTTGTTGCAGTAGACTATGGTATGCAACAGGAAATATATGACTCTGGTTATTGTTTAGACAATCCAGAATACGGTGATATAAAAATTGTTCATTTTGCAAACTGGAGTATAGTACCAGCAGAAGTTGCTGAGATGATGTTCATGGGATTTGATATACCAGAAACATTCATTCATAGAAGTAAAAAAAGAACAGACCAGTGTGTTATATCGGGTAAAGACCCCAACACATTACAGGAGAAAATTAAAGTTGCAATGCAAATGAATCCTAGCCTTGATATAGATGATCTAAAACTAAAGATGGAAAAGGATGTCGGTGTTTGGATTACCTATATAGAAGAGAATGATGATGTAGTCAATATAGATTATCCTGTAGGATGGTCTACAGGTAATGCCGCTTTACATCTTGCATGTCAAGCACGGCCATCTGAGATTTATATTATGGGATATGATTTAAGTTCATACGATAAACCCTTAAATAACATGTACAAAGGTACAGATAATTATTTACCAGCGGATACTAAAGGGTTTAGTCCTGATAATTGGTATGGTCAAATGAAGGCAGTATTCAAAGAGTTTTCTCCATATGGTATGGATTTTTTTCTAGTGGATTCTACTCTTGAATTTGATGTAAAAAATGTAACCCATATAACAAAAGATGTCTTATGTGAAAGGTTGAAAATAATATGAAAGGAGAAGATTAACGAAAAAAGACGATATAAATATAATACGGATAAGTCAGAAGAGACTTGACATTCCGTATAAACTTGTATATAATACAATAATTAACATACGATAATATACGATACATAAGGAGATACATATGTCGTTAAGTACACTTAAAAAGTCTAATTCTTTAGACAAACTGCTCGGTGCAGTTGAAAAAGAAAACACCCCCCAAGAAAAGAAGTCCTATGTGGATGAACGTCTGTGGAAGCCTGTACTGGATAAAACTGGTAATGGTTATGCAGTCATTCGTTTTCTTCCTGCCAAAGAAGGTGAGGATTTGCCTTGGGCGAAGATTTGGAATCATGCATTTCAAGGCCCAACTGGTCAGTGGTATATTGAGAACTCTCTTACCACACTTGGTCAGAAAGACCCTGTATCAGAATTGAATACTAGTCACTGGAATTCTGGTGTGGAATCTGATAAGGAGATTGCTCGCAAACAGAAGCGTAAGTTGCAATACTTCTCTAACATTTATGTTGTGAGTGATTCTAAACATCCAGAAAATGAGGGTAAGGTTTTTCTTTTCCGTTTCGGTAAGAAAATCTTTGACAAGATCATGGAGACTATGCAGCCTGCATTTGAGGATGAAGTTGCTGTCAATCCTTTTGATTTTTGGAAGGGTGCGAACTTCAAGTTGAAGATTCGTAAGGTAGATGGTTATTGGAATTATGACAAGTCAGAGTTTGAAGCCCCGTCTGCGATATTTGATAATGATGACGCTATTGAGGAAGTGTGGAAGAAACAGTATTCTCTCGCAGAGTTTACTGCTCCTACTAACTTCAAGTCATATGATGAGTTGAAAACCCGTATGAATATGGTTCTTGCTGGAACTACGAGAGTAGGGAATGTAACAACTCTTATGGAAGATGAACCAGTGGCAACACCAGTTGTGGATACTAAAGAGGAGCCTGCTGTTACTATTACTGCTACTTCTAATAATCCTGCTGTTACTATTACTGCTGGAAATAAAGAAGATGACAGTGATGACTCACTTGATTATTTTCAGAAGTTAGCTGCCGATGGTTAAGGGTGCGCTCGAAACTATAGTCCTGTTCTAGACATATTCTAGACAGCGGGTAAAGCACTCTGGAAAGAGGGAACTTCGGTTCCCTCTTTTTTATGCTGCTTTGTTTACTGTTGATACTACTAAATCGGGATTAACTAATGATGTGGTAGTGTGCGTTATATTGGTGCTGTTTGTATTAGCAACAGTGGTTGGTGCTATAATCGATTGACCACCCATACCACCCATACCATCCAACCTTCTCTGTATCATTGAATCTCTCATAGCATCAGTTCTTTGGGCGTTCATTACTCGGCCGCCTCGATTTGGTAAAATCAATTCTGGCCCTGCTTCACCAACGAGTAATGGTTTAAGTCCACTGAATACTCCGCCATGTTGTTGTGGTAATGCCCCTGCCGTGAAATTTCGTAGTTCTTCTGTCGTCATTGCAGCACGAGCGGCTGCAGATTTCTCTGCTTGACCAACTGGTTTGCTTGTTTGGGTTGGAGTTCCATCTCCACCAAATCCCAACCATCCCCCCACCACACTATTCTTAACCCAATCAGGCACCATATCGGTCATAAGTGCCTTCCAATCTACATCAAGTAAGTCTGTAAACCATTCGACGATTTTCTCGACCGCTCCCACAATCAGCCCACCAATACTAAAATCTTCTGGATTTGCAACCTTTTCAGCAGCCTCATCAAACCCAAATAATTTTAGTAACCATTTGCCAGCTGCAAGGATACCTTTTGCAATCATATTAGGCAAGAAATATATAATATTGATAATTCCAGCAGCAATGCCAGCAGCCCCCTCATCAAAAGTAAAGAGACTGCTAATCCACTTCACTACTGTTTTAATTGCATTAGTTACAACACTTCTGATTGACCACCCCTCTTCTTCACCTTCTACTTTTTCATCCGTAGCTGCCCATGCAAATAGACCCTTAATCCAATCTTTAACAGCCGTTGCTTTTTCTACAATCCAAGTTTTCAAGTTAGTCCATCCCGCCACTACAGCATCAGACGCAAAAGTAAACTTATCTGTAAACCATTGCTTGATAGCAATAGCAGCCTCAGATACAAACGTCTTGAGTCCGGTCCATCCAGCAACCACAGCATCTTTAGCAAAAGTAAACTTTTCAACAAACCAATCTTTAACCGCTAAGGCTATTTCAGCTACTTTCTCTTTTAATCCAACCCACCCCGCAATCACAGCATCTTTAGTAAAAGTAAACTTCTCTACAATCCATTCCTTTACTGCTGTAGCTTTCTCTACAATCCAAGTTTTCAAGTTAGTCCATCCAGCCACTACAGCATCCTTAGCAAAGGTGAATTTTTCTACTATCCAATCCCAAAATGGTTTAATCGAATTATCCCATATCCATGCACCTACAGAAGCAACGGCGCCGAAAGTTGCTGTCCACAATGCATCGAAACCACTTACGAATATACCCCCAATCCAAGAGAAAAAAGGTTTAATTGCTTTATCCCATATCCATGCACCTATAGAAGTAGCAGCACCCCATAGACCTTTCCATAAAGCACCCCAATCTATATCTGTGAATACTCCTACTATCCATTTCCAGAATGGTTTAAGAGCCTTATCCCATATCCATGCACCTATAGTTGCAGCTCCTGATAACATATCACTCCATAATTTGCTCCAATCCATACCTTTAAATATATCTACAACCCAATCCCAAAATGGTTTAAGAGCTTTGTTCCATAAGAACGCACCTACATCTGCTGCTCCTTCTAAAATACCTTTCATCAAATCTTTCAATGCTTGTACTGGATTAGAAAATAATAATTTCATCCATTCCCATATCGCTTTCAATGCAGGAATCACTTTATCGGCAAGAAAATTCTTTAAGTTTTCCCAATACTCACTATTAAGAAATGCTACAATCGCCAACATTGCACCAGCAAGTAGAGTGCCTTTTAATATATTCATAAGACCTTTACCAGCACCACTAATTTTTTTGGCTGCTGCGTCTTTCAGACTACCAAACATGCCGGTTACACCACCAGCAATTTTTCCAAGAAGATTTTGATTTTTCTTTGCTTCCGCTTTTTGTTCTTGTTTTATTTCTTTTCTGGCAGAGGGACTATCAGCACCTTTCAAACGAGAGGCGAGCATTTTCTTCTGAAGTGCAGCATTTTGCTTATTATATTCTTTGTTATCTTCAGCTTTCATACCTGATTCTTCAAGCTGAGTTTTCATATTTTCCAGAACTTCTTGTTGTCGCTCGAACTCGGCTTGTTGTGCCTTTCGGTCTTCAAACATTTGTTTTGTTACTGCACTGAATCCTTCTGCCATCTGACTATCCTATTTTTTACTCCTACTTGTGCCAGCATATAGACCAAACCATGCAGCACCCGCACCAACTACAATTGATACAAGTCCTGATTGTGCTATTGTAGGATCATCTACTCCCATAAACCATATTGTTACTTTGTATAAGAGATAAATGTAAGTTGATATGAATACTCTTGGAAATATTCTCCATGCGTCAACCGCTCTAGCAAGATCAATCAAACCCTGATATCTATTCTTACTAGAGTCCACCATATTAGTGTCAATCTCTAGTTCCAGATTTACTTTTTTGGTTTGGTCAGCCATGTTTTCGTTTTTCCCTTTCCATTTTATCTGCTTCTTCTTTTAAAAATTGCATTAATAATCCAATGTATATTTCCCTTTCCCAAGGTATCATGTTTTCCAATTCAGTCAAACTATAATTATGATGTTGCATCATTCCAAAGTTGGTTTTATAATAGTTCTCCAAGGTATCATGAGAAAGGGCTATACGAAAAAACTTTGCAGTCCCTCAATTGGTATCTCACTCTTCTTTTTTGTCTTAGGGTTTTTCACCTCAACAACGTGAATCAGTTTAGGCATGGTATTGAAAAAATTGGTTACTTGTTCAAAATTATCTGATGTCATGCTACCAATAAATTCATCCAGTTCTTTATCTGAAATATCTACCTTATTGTAAATGGTTTCCCCATGATGAATTTCATGAACACATCGTTTAATCATTTCAAACAGGGATTTGACTTCACCTTCTGCATCAAAGCCAGTCATATCTCCTAAACATGGATATTTCATTACCATTGAAATACCATCACTTAGTTCTATGGTATTATTATGATCAACACTCATTTGTACATCAACTTCTTCTAAATTAATTTCCACATCTACTCTTGTTTTTTCATCATCAGGACATAACAAACTTAGTTTAACTTTTTCACCAACAGATTTTCCTCGTATTCTCAGAAAGACATATTCAACATCAAACATTGGTAAAGCATAAGGGTCAATATCATCAAGTACACAATTATTGATAATTTGTGCAAACGCCTTTTCTATTTGTTTGTCCTCTCCTGATTCTTGTGCAATCATTAGAGCTTTTTGTTCTTTTACAAGAAACGGTCTATATTCAACCTGTTTACCCGTTGAAGGTAAAGTCAACTCATAGGTTACAGTGTTAAGTTTAGGTAGTGCCATAATCATTCATCCTTTATTATAGTCTAGTTAATACTCGCGGAATATTGCGAGTAATATTTCGTTCCACGGTGTTTATCACGGTAGAGAATATTTTATCTTTCAAATTTGGTGCTTGTCTGGTAATATCTAAGGTTTCCCACCATCTAAAAGAAAAGGTTACTGGTATTTTTATAATCTCACTACTTGGTGCTTGATTTAAGCCTACTGCACCTATTGTCTTGGGAAATGCCTCATGAAGTCGAATTCCGTAACGTCTTTGATTTTGTTTATCTAACAAATATATCTGCACTTCACTAACATAATCTTGATGATATCCCACATCCCATGTTTCTTCATTGAAAGCCTTTTTCTGCCACTCTTCAAAAAATACTCGTTCTTCTAATCCAGAACTTGCATAAAATGTCATCTCTACATCACCAGCATAAGTAACACCATTAACAATTTCTCTAGTAGGCCCGTAAACATTAGTATCATCCATAGCAGCCAAATTTCTGCCTGGCATGGTTGTGGACTCACATCTCATAGAAACTGCTCGAGGATCACCAACTAATGATCCAGATGCAAATGAACTATTACTTCCACTTATTGGTGGAAGAATTAAACACTCAAATCTATTGGGAACTGCATATCCATCTTCCGAATGAAACGTAGATAGAATATCATTCAGAACACCAAATGCACCACCTTCTAGAAACTTTGCGAGACTTGCCATTAAATCATACTCCTAGATTCTTTCCAAACTTCTGATGCAGAAGCTTTCTTGAATCTTTGTACAGGTAGTAATACCGCAATTGTCCACTCATCTGCATCAATTCTACGAAATTGTGACTTAGTATACCCTGCTAGATATTTATGTATGGTAGGTCTAATTAATTTAACACTTTTTAATTTATTGTAATCTACCACCATTCTTGTTGTTACTGCTGTAAAATCCTCTGAGTTGGTATAATCCACCAATCTATCAAGCAGTTTTACACGCAATGGTATAGGAAGGTAGTGCATGTTTATTCCTAAAAATCCATCACTATATGTTTCAAGGGGCAGTACAAGAGGAAATGTATCGTAATAAGGGAGCTTCTTCTTAAATTTTGGATCATATAAGAACATGTTTAATTTGCCATAGAAAGGTCTACTGTCTCTCTTACCATCCCGAATCAATTGTTGAGCTCCAGGCTTACCAAACTCTTTGATTTTATCTCTATACCATTGAGTTGACCTTGGACGACCCCTAGTTTCATCTTTGACTGCTTGTATGAATTTTGATACTGCCATGTGACTATTTATATGTAATGTTAAGATGGTCCTCTGTTAAAATCTTAAATTCCATATTGTTGTTGTTGCACCATTCTGTTGCATACTTCCATTTGGCTTCATTGATACCCCACGTTTCAACCTCATTAAACCATTTTTTGGTTCTTCTTTTCGGTTTTGATGGTGGTGGAGAGCATTGCTTTTTGGGCTTTACCTCTATAATGAACTTCTTAATGGAACCATCATGTTGTTTTATTTTAATATAGAAATCTGGAAAGTATCTGTGTATTCTACCATCCCAAG
Organism: uncultured archaeon; assembly: GCA_937890045.1. Next base: position 181 of record CALBXV010000019.1, on the reverse strand, counting down.
GAGATAAATAGGGTATAATGACTTCTTCACTCCCCCATTCAATAACAGATTCATTGGTATCGCAATACACCATAAATTTGCGCTCCCATAAAGAACGGTAGATAATCCTTTGAGGATCACCTCTATATTTTTTGGGTTTTTTTGCTATGTATCTACCAGAATAAGACATGACTTATAAATA
>CALBXV010000018.1 GCA_937890045.1 uncultured archaeon | reverse complement strand
CTTGTTGAGTTGCGTATACACTTGGTGTAAGGTTAAGAGCCATTGGAAGGTCTTGTGAACCAAGACGAAATTCCATGTCTGCTTTCGTTACAGTTGTATGTGCAACAGGTGTTTTTTCGCCAGCTCTTGAAGCCAAAACTTCTAATGCTGACATCTCGACCGCCGATACTGCTAGGCTAAAGTCGAGAGTTACATCACCACTAACATTAACCAATTTAGTGGATGATTCATATCCAATAACGGAAGCTGTAACTGTATAAGAACCTTCATCAACCTTAATAGAATAAGAACCATCCGCTAGCGCGGCTGCTCCTAATTCAGTTCCTTCTACAACTACATTGGCTCCAGCTAAAGGATCCCCTGTCCCACTAGCGACGGTACCACTAATACTTTGTCCATAAATGAACATAGGCATTAGAAAGGTTGCCACTAATGAGATAAGATTACGATTTTTCATCATCGTTCTCCTCGTTGTTTATTGCCATGACGCATTTTTCTACAGGTGCGTCAACTGCCTGTCCGCAGTTCTTGTAAATGCAAAAGGGTATCAATTTCATCAATTAATGAATCTACAATACCCTTTTGTTTTATATGTTAACATCATTTATAATTCATACAGTAGGCTTTCCCTACCGTATATAAGTATAAACTGAAAATTTTAAATACATCATTTTTTAACGTCAAACTACTTTTCTCCCACCTTTAGATAAATTATCTGTAGTAACGAATGTTTTTTCATCACCTTTAAATATTACTTTATCCTTAGGTTTAAAATCTTCTCTATGACTCTCATATTTTGTAAATGATTCATCAATAATTTCTTTACGTTTCTTTTCACCATACACTTCCCATTTCCTATTACCAGTTATAGCTACATTATAAGCTACTACTAGTGCAACTGCTAATGGATCAAATACAAAGATTAGAATAAAGATAAAGAACTTAACAACTGTATCTATATCTGTTTCAAATGCTCTAGCTAAATAAATTGCTGGACCTACATCCACACCAGTTTCTATCAATCCAACTTTTAAATCACCAATCTCTTGTTTGATTCCCAATATCTCATCATTAAGAGCTAATACCTTTGGATTATATTCTTCACGAAGTTTTCTTTTCGCTGTAGGATAGTTATCTGGTAATGCACTTATTGATTGTTCTAATTCATCTTTAAGATAAACCTTATCATCTTCTAATTGCTCTAACCTATCTTCTTTGTATATAAGTGTAGTAGATTGTTTCTCAAACTCTACTGTGGCTCCCTGGTATGCGTTAGATAAGAATCCAAAAATACCACCACTTGTTATTAATATTAAAGTAACTACACCCACTAACAAATAAGATTTCATAAATGTATTAATATGTTCCCAGTATCTATATAGATAAGCTGCAGTTACCAACTTAGCTAATTCTAAACTACTTGCCATCACTATTACCGAAGTAGTTGCTCCTGCAAATAATTTAGATAACCCAAATACTGAGAAAAATGCTGCGTTAAACGCCACAAAAAGAGCAGAAAATCCTAGAAGTGGCGTAAAATATTTAGATTTTTCCAAAAATAATCTCCTGTTATATTCTAGTTAATAAATAGAATATATACTGGATAATTACGCATCATCCTCTAATTCAATCATATTCCTTATATTATCAACTTTACTCTCAACTTGCACTATTTGATTAGCTACTTCTGCTAATTTGTTAGCATCAATAGCATCTTTACAACGTCCTAAATGTCTTTCGATTATATCCAAATCCATTTCAACTCTCTCTTTATATCTCATATTTATTTAACTCCATTGTTATTTGTATGATTCAATAATTTTTGCCCTAATTAATTCTTTTTTATCATCATCTGCATGATACCAAACCCAAGCATAAGTAGTTTTCAATTTTTTTATTTTATCATTTATTTTGTCTATACTTTTATTTAAATAATCTTCCGATTCATAAACATCTTCAAATCCTAACCTTACTGCAATTGCAACTAAATCATCATAATTATTTTTTACAGAAGCTTCTGTTGCAATTTTATACATTGATTCCAACTCTTCTTTTTCATCTTCTGTAATATCTTTATGTAAAAGTTTATCAGGATGTGTTTTACCTGCTATCCTATGATATAACTTTAATATTTTTTTTTCTTTTACTTGTTGTTGTTGTGCTTTTTGGTCTGTTTTAACTTTTTGGACTTTTTCATCACTTAATGGTTCAGTAAAATCATTATAAAACTTTTCTAATGCTAACTCATAAATATATTGATCTTCTTGTAATACATCTCTAAGATATACAAATTGGGATTTAAGTTTTTTTAATTTATAACTCTGTAATTTTTCTTCATCCACATTTACGCCTGGGGAACATTATCCTTATTATTATAGATTAACATAGCTTCCCACAAATCTTGTCTAGATTTAATTGTTCTCCACCAATCTTCAAATTGAATCTCATCTTGTGGAATTGCAAGTGGATCTATAAACCCATGATCAATAAGTCTATCCACAAATTCATGAACTGCTTGTCTTTCTTTCTTTGTAAAGTACGATTTCATATTAATAAATATCTCTCAATCTTCTTTAATATCCTCAAATTCTGCATTAATTACACTTCTACAAAAGTAGAATATATCACCATTCCTAAGAACGGTATTAGCTCCCCATTTTTCTTTCCAATATTCAGTGCCCTTAACTTCAGTTTCGGGCACTGATTGAGTACCTAATAATTCATATAATTCATCATTAGCTTTAATTATACGACCTATTTTTCCCATAATAATTCCATATTAATATAATAAAGCCACCCTAACGCTACACACATTTCCGAACTTCATTAATGTAGTGGAGAAGTCGAAAATCACCTCTTTATTATAATTAATCAGTAACCTTGATTATGAGATTTTCACGTATGTTTTCTTAGGTTTCTCTGGTTCCACCTTAGGAATTGAGACTGAAAGAACTCCATCCTTAAAGTTAGCAGCGATATTATCACCATCTAACAACTCTCCTAATTCAAAAGAACGTTTAAAAGATGATTGTTTTAACTCTCTACGGATAACCTTAGCACCATCATCTTCAAAAGTGCTATGTTTATCACCTGAGATAGTTAATACACCATCTTCAACATCTACATTGAGTTGTTTTTTATTAAGTCCTGGAATTTCAGCTACGATTCCAATTTTGTCATCGTATTCATATACGTTAACTTTTGGATATGCTGAACCTTGATATGGTTTGACACCTACCTGTTTTACTACATCGGGGAATTGTGATTCCACCATAGCATCAAACATTTTGTCAAACGGGGTTAAAAAAGTATCCCTATCGAAGTGTGGGATATTTGTACGAAATGCAACTTTAGTCATTTTATTTCTCCTATTAAGTTACGTTAGTCAACTTTTGAATACCAACTTCTTTTGAACCTTGATATTCGGTTTATGTATCGACCTCACATTGAGCGTCGAATTCTTTATTTTTACAGACAATCGAATCCGTCAAAAATCTTTCTAGTAATAAATATATACTTCTTAATAAAAAATGAAAATTTTGGGGGTGTGAAAATGCCATTTCACATTGAATCACTCTGATTTATTACTTCATATCTCGTTTCCGAAAGTTACTTCGATTCTCTCTCAATGCTATTAACATCGTCGAGGCGAATACAACTTCTAATCCGATTGCCTTAACCCTCAAAGATTGGTTTATTCGGCCAGTTTACAGGGAGATTTCCTTTCGGGTACTCCCAATGAAGCGAAAAAGTAGGCTTCTTTTTCAAGTAGTTTTGACTCAAACTCCCGCCCAAGATGTCTCTCAGTATTACCAACATTTAGGTGAATACTCCTCTACCACAAGAGGGTTTGGGATACTTTACAAGCCCTTAACGTAACCTGTTATTCGGTCAACCCCACAGAAAGGTGTACGACCCGTCTGCTTTACTCATTTTCAAATTTTCAAAAAACATTAGTCTCTACCCAGAGACATAAAATAAATATGATCTAAAATTTCTAAATACACTTTTATTTTCAATTTTTTAGTTCTACTAAATTTCCAACAGGTACATACCAAATTTTACCCATTTCATCTGTAACTCGATAGTCACCATTTTCTTTTCTTACAACTTTAACTACATCTCCCTCGTACAATGTACCTGCATGAGTAGTCATAGTTTTTTTTAATTTTGCTCTTTTGCCTTGTAAATTCATTTTATCTTTTGCCACCCTGACCTCGATATTTTTTCTTATAACGATTTCTTGTTTTTTTAGATGCTTTACCAGTAGGTTTAGTTCCCCACTTAGTTCCCCTACCCATTCCTTGACGAGTTCTCTTTTTATGTTTACTCTTAATAAGTTCTGTAAATACCGATGCCATTAATTTAATCTACGACTTATATTAACATTATCCAAAAGATTTCCATGTTCATCAAATGGCCATCTAAACTTACCATCATTTTCTTCCATATCTTCAGCTCTCCACATTTTCACCATTAGTTCTTGTACTTCTTTTATTGACTTACTCATTTCATCTAAATTATTTTTTATTAAATCTATACTTTCTGTTAAATCATCTAACCTTTCTGGCAATTCAGATTTCTTCTTACTACTAAAAAAACTCATTATTTCTTTTTCCTTTCGGACTTTTTGATTAACTCTACCAATCGATGTTTCTCTTTTTTAGATTCACCAGGTCTAGTTTTAATTAACTCTAATTGTTGTTGGTGCGTACGTTTATCGTACACCTCTTGTCTTTGTACAGCTTCCCCCTGTCTTTGTTTAATTCTTGCTTTACTTCTATCGCCTCTAATCTTCATGAAATCCTCTAAATTTAATTTCTATCTCATTACCATATTCTTCTTCAATATGTGGTTGTAAATGATTTAAAACTTTTTCTTTAAACTCTTCATCTAATTTACCACATTTAGTATAATGTATTATAACTTTATCTTCTTCGTGTGACCAATAATATGATTCTTCACATTCTTCCTGCATATTAATATATACTGGAATAGCAAGTAATAATAATATAAGTGCTACTGGAATATTCATATTAAGCCTGACTCATTTCTTTAAATAATTGTGTTGCAAAACCAAATACCTTTTTAGCTTCATCTGCCATATCATCATTTATATTATCATAGATAACATTAGCCAATTCTTTAGGTTTATCGAACTCATAATACTTTCCACTACCTGGTACTTTCTTCTTTATCATTTGACCACCTCGTAAATCACCCAAGTATCTAACATAGACATGAGCCATAAAATCTTCTTGTGTTTTTATATTCTCTTTAACATATTTAACATAATCCATTGTGCTATCTGTCAATACCTCTGATGATTTATAATCGTAGTCAGTTAAAATGTCTAACAACTCATCTATATCTTTTTGTATCTGTTTACTTCTCTTTAATCTCTTATCTGGTAATTTAAATTCTTTAAAATTTTCTAATACTGAATAGCAATGATGTTGATTCATTAAATATTTTAAATAAGTATCCTCTGATATCTTACCACTCATTAAAACACCTGCAAACTTTTGTCGTTCTGCATTTCGATGTTGACTCATTGTTAATTCTTTTAAACTCATTCTAATAACCTTTTTAAACTAATTTTAATAACCTATTCCAAACATAAATGATATACAAGTCCATATTAAAAATATGATAAGAAACTTTTGAAATAAGTCTCCAAACTTCTGATTCATAATTCTTCTCCCCAAAATAACCAATAGATTAGTGCAATAACTATTATTATTGCAGCAATAAATCCTATCATTCTTTACACCCACAATCTGGTAAACAACCACATTCCATCAATTCTTTTTGCATCTTATCCATTTCTTTTTTTGTTTTACCATCACCAAATTCTATATTGTATGGATATTCTTTTTCTCTATAATCTGGTACTTCTTTACTTTTCCACATAGACTTTAATCCTTGTTGCATATAATATACCCAATTTTTTAACATAACTATACTCCCGTTGCCATTTGTGCTAACGGATGATTTTCACCCAACACTTCAATTGCTTCTGGTCTCAACATAGTTGGTGTCCATTGTGGATCAAATGTTAATCTCACATTACATGATACATCTTCTAATGTTTCTACTGCCATAACTACTTGATTTATAATCATATCTTTCAATCCACAATGTGGTGTAGTTAATGACATATCTATAGTTACTGTATTCTCATCTACACCTATAGAATATATTAATCCTAAATCATATAGATTAATTGGTATCTCTGGATCATAAACTCCTCGTAACTTTTCTATAACTTGTGCTTCTGTAATCATAAAGCATTTTCCCCAAAATATTTCTCTACATAGAATCTAAGTAGTTGTTCTACATCCATTTGAACTTTTGGATTGCCTATTCCTACTTTAGTTTTCTTCTGTACTTCTTCAAATGTTCTTGCACCCTCTAATACAGCTTCCTCTATATCTTGATCGGTTGTGTTAGATTTCTTATCAATCACTCTTGTCTTTTCTTCAATCTTTCTATGTGATTGATTTGTTTCATCATAATAATTATTGATGGCCATTCTCAATGCCTTATCACCCAATACCGAACAATGGAATTTTCTTGTAGGTAGTCCACCTAACTTATCATTAATATCTTTTGGTTTCATTGACATCGCATCATCCAATTTCATACCATCACCTTCTGTTACCATTTCCGACATCATAGAAGTACTTGCTATTGCTGATGCACAACCAAAGGTTTGCCACTTACACTCTTTAATACAATCTTGTTCTTCCGAACACTTAATCCATATCTTCATCATATCACCACATGCTGGTGAACCTACCATTCCTACTGCATCATATTCATAACCTTCAGCATCTTCATCTGAATAGAATAAATTTCTTGGATTAAAAAAATGGTCTTTAACTGTATCGGTGTAGAACCAGCCTTCTGTTTGACTCTTATTAGATACATCTGATTTTTCTAATTTTACTTTTTTAGTTGGCATAAACTTTTTCTCCCTGTATCTCCAATTTGTCCATATTGACATTTACTGGAGATATCTTTCTTAATGTTTCTACTATTCCTGGTAAAACCTCTATTATTTTTTCTATATCTTTCTTGGTAGTTTTCCTACCTAATGTAAATCTTAGTGTTCCATGAGCCACCTCATATGGTAATCCCATTGCCAATATAACATGACTTGGTTCTAATGTTAATGAAGTACAAGCACTTCCAGATGAAGTACAAATCCCATACTCATTTAAATATAACATCATTGCCTCACCTTCTATATCTGATATAGTTATGTTGGCGTTATTTGGTAATCTCTTTGTTGGGTGTCCATTCAAAAATGTTTTAGGTATACTTTTCAATATACCATCTTCTAACATCCTTCTCAACTCTAATAATCTTTTGGTTTCCCAAAATCTTTCGGCCTGTCCTAACCTTAATGCTTCAGCAAATCCAGCAATGAATGCTACATTCTCTGTTCCACTTCTCATTCCAAACTCTTGTCCACC
>CALBXV010000017.1 GCA_937890045.1 uncultured archaeon | reverse complement strand
ACAAATAAAAATAATAATAAGGAGATAACAAATGGATATTAACGCAGTGAAAAAGCGATTAGCTCAGTTACAAACTTCGTCTACTCGAACCACAAATCTGTGGAAACCACAGCCAGGAAAAACACAAATTCGTATTCTTCCGTATAAACTAAATTCAGATACTCCGTTTATTGAATTATTCTTTCATTATGATTTAGGAGGCAAATCTTATTTGTCCCCAACATCATTTGGTCGTCCAGACCCGATTGAAGAATTTGCCGATAAACTGAAACAATCTGGAAATCGTGAAGATTGGCGAATGGGTAAGAAACTCGAAGCAAAACTTCGTACTTTCGCACCAGTCGTGGTTCGTGGTGAAGAACAAGGTGGAACAAAGTTTTGGGGTTTTGGTAAAACAGTTTACCAAGAACTCTTATCTATCATAGCAGACCCTGATTATGGTGATATTAGTGATCCTATAAATGGTCGTGATGTTGTAGTTGAGTTTAAGACCGCAGAAGAAACAGGAGCATCGTTTCCTAAAACTTCTATTCGTGTTAAACCAAATCAAACTCCAATTACCGAAAACAAAGCCGTTTTAACTAACTTACTCGATGATCAAAAAGATATACGAGAAGTATATAATGAGTTAAGTTATGATGAACTGGCAGAAGCTTTAGGTGATTGGTTAAGTCCAGGTGAAGAGGAAGAAACAACTACCAAAACAGATACTAATGTTCCAGCATCTACATTAAAAAGTGCAGTAAGTAGCACTTCTAATGTAACGGACGCATTTGACGATTTGTTTAATAAGTAAATAAAGGAGAGACAATATGTCTGTAAAGGATGAACTTGCACAAGTTCTCGCCGATAGTCTTAATAAACAATTCAAGGATACAAAGGTAGCTTATTTTTTAGATGGTTCTAATGCTACTCCAACAGATATCAAGGAATTCATATCTACTGGCTCATCTGTATTAGACTTAGCAATTTCCAACCGTCCAAACGGTGGAGTTGCAGTTGGTCGTATTACTGAAATCAATGGATTGGAATCAAGTGGTAAATCTTTAATTGGAACTCACATTCTTGCTGAAACTCAAAAACGAGGTGGTGTTGCAGTGTATATTGATACTGAAACATCCGTTAGCAGAGAATGGTTAGAAACTATTGGTGTTGATGTTTCAAAACTATTATATCTTCATGTGGAAACTGTTGAAGATATATTTGAATGTATTGAAAGTATCATTAGTAAGATTAGAGAATCAGATAGAGATAGGTTAGTTACAATTCTTGTAGATTCACTTGCAGGAGCATCTACCAAAGTAGAAATGGAAGCCGATTTCGAGAAAGACGGATGGGCAACGAGTAAAGCAATTATCGTTTCAAAGGCGATGAGAAAGATTACTCAAATGATTGGACGAGAACGAATAGCTCTCGTATTCACCAATCAACTCAGACAAAAACTCGGAGTAATGTTCGGTGATCCGTGGACTACTTCTGGTGGAAAAGCATTACCATTTCATTCATCAACTCGTATTCGTTTAAAGAATATGGGACAAATCAAAGTGGGAACAAAAAAGGATGTAATTGGTATGAAGTGCAGAGCACAGATTATCAAGAATCGTTTGGGGCCCCCACTTCGTCATGCTGACTTTAACTTATACTTCGATAGTGGTATCGATGATAAAGGAAGTTGGCTACAAGTATTAAAAGACCACAAACTTCTAAAGGTTGCAGGAGCATGGTATACCTTGGAATACAAGGGTAAAGACATTAAGTTTCAATCTAAGGATTTTGAGAAAAAATTAGAAGAACATGATGGTCTTAAAGAACACTTGTATGATTTGATTTGTGAGGCATCCATATTAAAATATCAATCAGCAGATTTAGGTATTGATGATGTAGAATATACAGACGAAGTTGTTGGTGATGAGTAATGGAAAATACCTTTCTATTCTTGAAGAAATAAAGAAACACGGTGGCGGTTCTGATATAACGAAGAATCCCAACGAAAAGGTACTGATAATAGATGGCTTGAATACTTTTATCAGAGTGTTTAGTGTTATACCAACTACCAATGATGATGGGATTCACATTGGTGGAATAGTTGGTTTTCTGAAATCAGTCGGTTACGCTATAAAAATGTTGGGACCCACCAGAACTATTATAGTTTTTGATGGCAAAGGAGGGTCTAACCGCCGCCGTAAACTTTATCCAGAATATAAGGCAAAACGAAGAACTAAGAAAATTCGACTTA
>CALBXV010000016.1 GCA_937890045.1 uncultured archaeon | reverse complement strand
CAGACTACTTACTATAAAAGATTTATGAGCACCTCCCTCAGATGGCATTCCCCAATCAGCATTCTGTGCATCAATGGCATCACTTCTACCGTAAATAGCACCATCTCCCCATAGTATCTCTGCATCATCCTTTATTAAGGCTACATTCCAGCCGCCTTGATTGCTTAAATCATCTATTGTCTTATTATTTTCCCCCTTAAAACTTCGTATAAAATCTGGGTTAGAAGAAAACCCACTTGTAAACCATATCTGTTGGCGCTTATTAAAGTTCTTAGCAGAATTAATAAAACCATCCTTTAAGACTGTCTTCAAATTATTTAAATCAGTTGAGTACCCATTTAATTCCAGTTCGTATAGTACATTAGAAATATACGCCCTCTTAAACATATCACTTGCTACACCTTCAGTTAAAATTAGATTCCTTCCCACACCCAGGGCTTTGTTCCACTCAGACATATCTTCTTTAAATGCTTTATTAAAAGCGTATCGAGTTATTCCATGCTGCTCAAATACTTTACGTATATCAGCTATCTGTTTATCTAAAGATGTTGTCTTACGAGGCTTTTTAGGTGGAGCTTTAACGACTATTCTTGAAGTTTTACCTGTATGATATATAGTAAAGTCAGCACCAATCTCTTGTAGATAGTTTATAAACTGAGAATCTACATCAGGCATATCTCCAACTACAAACTTAACACCTAATTCATGAGCTTTCTTTAATGCTTCTTTCGTCTTTTTTTGTAGTGGCTTATTTTTTAAACTACCGTTACGGGCTAGCATTACGACCTCAGAATTAAAGTCTGCTTGACCTAACTCATCTAAAGTAGTTTTTGACGAAGATGGACGGTCGTTAGCTAGTTCAACAATAGCAGAATCAGCAACTTTTCTCATTGCTTTGTCTTTCCCATCACCTTGAGGAGTTCCTTTACCTTTATTTTCAAATCCTCCTATAGTTTTAACTTCAGCCACTGTCCGTAGCTCCACTCCCGCAGTTTCAGGATGGTACTTTACAAAGTACTGCCTACCGGCATCACCCTTACCACCATAATAAAAATATCCCCTCTCATCCATTGCTTTAAAATTATTTGCATGGTAATCCTGGAACTTCCGTAGCGCAAGGCCTTTAACAAGAGTATAATAACCTTCTGTTCCTTTTTCTGACATTAACTGATCTTGAGCCTCTCGATAAAAATGGTCTGCCAACGCAATAAGCTCAAGCTCTACATTACCTCTATTGGGTATCGTCACAACTGCATGGTCTAAGATCATATATGCATGGTCAGAAGGTTCCTCACCACTTCTTCTCGTGGCATTAGCATGTACCTCATCAATAAGCTTTGGCTCTTCTCTAAGTGCCTTCCTATTCCCAGCAGCATTTAAGTGGTTTCTTACGCCTTCCTTATCCCTCTTACCAAGTTCATGTAATTGTCCATTAAATGTAGTAAGCATAGGGACGTGCCGACTCTTTAGCATTCTCTCTCCAGATTGTCTCCAGAAATTTTTACCAGTTTGATCTATATCTGCCCCGTAAGTAGACCGCAACCATCCTATCATTTCATCGCTGGGATTGGGGGCACCTTCTTGCCTGGCAGTCTTAATGAAGCTAAGCCACTGGTTCTCTATATCAAAACTAAGGAGTGCCCTGGCCCTCTCTGTATCTGGCTCAACGTCTGGCTTGTTCCATACCTGCTCTAGGTTCCTTTTCACCCAGTTCTCTGTTCTCTTACTGAAAACCATGCCTTGTTCAATGGCAGCACCTATATCTGTATTATCGAGCGAGTAATCTAGAGTAGACTCCTTTCCCCTGTTTTCTTCAACAGCACTTACGACAGCAGCATTTTCTCTCCCCTCTACTAGCTTTGCTGAAAGCGGAGATATTTCTTCTCCCTCACTAGTATACTTAGCCCTATTAGCTATATACTCCTCAGCCAATTTCTGTGCTTCTACAACATCTATCTCACCTGTTTGGGCAAGCCTAAATGCAAGCGCATTTGCGCCTATCTTATCAAAGGTTCTATCAGCCTCTTCCTTAGTCCACTTCTGTGTCGTCTCATCCAGCTTTTCCCATCCCTTAACTTCTTCTGGATAAATCTTACCCTTTTTATGCATCTTAGCAAGATGCTTCAAGCCAGACCTTTTATGATATGGCATCTCTTTTACGCCAAAGTAAGCACCAAGTAAGTACTGATACACTTGTTCGGGAGTTGTGTCACCACGCATAGAAGAAGGAAGACCAGTATAAGCTGAGGAAGCAAGGCCTCTGAGTATCTTATCACCCATCAGATCACCGGTCTGAATAAGGTTTCCAATTCCACGGAATACTGCGCCAGTTTCAGCACCATGTATAAATGACTTAATCATCTCATCTACACCGCCTTGCCAACTACTTACAGCACTAGCTACACCAAGATGAAATCCGCCCGTTACAATATCCTTG
>CALBXV010000015.1 GCA_937890045.1 uncultured archaeon | reverse complement strand
ACTTCTCCATCTTTTCTATAAAAGTTTTATTATGTACAACCTCTATTCTATACAAATGTTGACTCGTATTATTATAACCTAACTCACTATTATAAGTAGTAACCAAACTATTCAACACCCTCATTTTTTTATGGAAGAATTTAAAATTATTCAATAATATTTTTGCCTGTATAGAGTTCATATACATTTTATAACCAGGAAAAGATATATCTCTACCCCAACTACTATCAGAATATGTAGTTCCATTCAAAACTGCTTCCTTAAACCATTTATACTTTTCATAATCATCCGTTACAATCATTCCACCATCAGAACCACCAAGTGGTTTAGTTGGATAGAAACTGAATATCATTAAATCTTGTGAATTACATTCTTTTTTAAATTGATTCTTCTTTAATTTTTGTGCTGAATCTACAATTTTATAATCTGTAAATTCATGCAACACATACGAATCACCTGGCCAATTGCAATCATCGGTGAAATCGATGGTATTACCACTTGTTAATATTGCATTGGCAACAACTGGAGGTATCATACTTGGAAGTTTAACTGTAACATCTTTATTAAGTAATGACAAGAATATAGCATTCGTGGCACTATTAACGGAACATGCATATTTAGCTCCAACATACTCAGCAATCTTTTTCTCAAACTCAATAACAACTCCATCGTGTAACAAATGAGAAAATTCAGATGTATCTATTATATGATTATTTATGTTAAACAGTTGAATCATCTATTATTCTCTTTAATTTATCAATATTTAATGTAGAACTTTTTGGCATACTTACATCGGATACTTCTGATAAAGTCATAGGTTCAATGTCTGGGTTAGTTTCCTTTACAAAATCATAGACTGACCGTGATTTACCGCCTACATTTATAACTCCACTTTCATGCAACAACTTCAATGTTATTTTTGCTGCTTCATCATCGAATATAAGACTTTTTGTCATATCAACCAAAGCCTTTTTATGTGGAAAAGGTTTAGTATTCATACATATCCTTAATATCAACGAGTTCTTAAATAATCTGACAGCACATTCACCTCCTAATTTAGACCAACCATACTTTGTATGTGGTAAAACTGGATCTGTTTCTTTATAACACCCAGACACTTGTGGATACACATAATCAGTAGAAATATATATTAATTTAATATTGTATTTCATACACGCCAATACTACATTTGAAGTTCCTATAATATTATTTGTAATACTTTCATTAGGATCATTCTCATGTATAACCATAGGTCTTGTCATTGCACCGGCGTGAATAAAAATATTCGGATTCACTTTTCTTATAAAAGAAATAATACTCCAATAGCTCGTAACATTCATTTCTTTCTTCGATGGTGTAAATAATTCATGCTCAGTATTAAATTTTACTAATTGTGTTGCAAACTTACCATGGCCACCCGATATTAATATTTTACTCATTTTAAGTTTTCCAGTGTTTTTAACGTTTTTTCAATCGATTCTTCTAATTTATCTTTTGGTTTAAATCCAGTTTTTCTCGCCTTATCATCACTAACATCGTAAGAAAACTGATTTAACAATGGTGTATCTACCATATTCAATTCTATTTCTCCTACAACTCCTTCTATTGATTTAACTACTTCACTCAATTTAAAATTACCTGATATAACATTATAAGTTTGATTGAAGTGTTCTGGTTTCTCTGAAAAATGAATTATACTTCTAATAGCATCATCCAATCCCAAATATGGTCTAACTTGTTCATAATTTTCTTTCCAAATAGTCAATGGTTTTCCAAGTGATATTTCATAACAAAACTTATTTATGGCTGTATGAAATCTCATCCCTATACTCTGACCGAAAATAGTACCAAATCTCAAAATGAGATAATTCATACCATCTTGATTCTTTAATAAATTCTCAATCTTAATTTTAGTTTCTGCATAAGGACTTTGTGGGTTTACTACTGAATCATCATCTTCATAAACAACATCAGTTGATACTCCATAGACACTCGTTGATGATGGAAATATAAAATAAGGAATCTTTACTTTCCGGCATAACTCTATAAATTTTTCAGTTTTAACAACATTAACATTTTCTGTTTCTTCTTTATTCTTAAAACTTCCTTCAGCGTTCGTTATTGCTGCTAAATGTATAACAATATCAGTTCCAATAATATCTTCTGTTGTTAATTCATCTATATCCTTTTCTATAAATTTTATCCTTCTATCCAAATCAAATAAAGAACAATACCTCTGAGTCAATAAATTATCAACTACTGTAACTCTATAAGGCGAACGTGGCACTACCCTATAATACAACGGAAATTGTCTTATTAAATAAGAACCTATATGTCCACATCCTCCTGTTATCAGTATATTCACGAATTTTCTTTCAATTTCTTAAATTCATTATAATCAGTTATATAATCAGACTTATCATATCCCGTATTTGCCAATACTAATAAAACCGAACCAGGTACTATATAGGTTTGTTCGTCCCAAATCAAATTTGGTATATAAAGTGCTTGAGTTGGTGTATCCAATACCCATTGTTTTGTATTTTTTCCATCATCACATAAAACTTTTACTTTCCCACTCAAACAAATAAGAATTTGTTCTGTTTTATGGTGACTATGTTCACCCCTATCTTTTTGGTCATGAACGTCAAATACATAAAAAACTCTTTTTATTTTAAATGGAATAGATAGACCAGATTCTATTGGAACTAATGACCCCTCTGAATCAACAAAGGTTTCTAATTCTAACAATTTTACATTATCTAAAGTTATCATTTATTTGGTGTATCCCATTCTTCTCCAAAATGTCCTACGGGGACCCGTATCTCATCCTCTGGATTATATTTTTCAGTTAAATAGTAACACAATATAGAACCCGGTTCAAGTGCCTTATATCCATGATACATGCCTGGCTTCATTTCAACAACTCTTGGATTTTTATCTGATAGATAAACAAACTCACACCCATCTTCTTCTGTTGCCATACCAACTTTGAAAGAACCTTTAAGACAAGTCCAATAATCTGTTTGAATATTATGCTTATGCCATGCCACTATATGTTCTGTACTATTTACATA
>CALBXV010000014.1 GCA_937890045.1 uncultured archaeon | reverse complement strand
GCTCCAGATGGTATATTAACTAAAACTATGAAACTTGCATCTAAAATAGAAAAAAAATATAATATCTCTACTTTTATTTTAGGAGATCCATGTTGGGGTATATGTGATACACAATCTACTTCTATTGATATTCTAGGTGTTGATTTATGTTTTAATATCGGTCATACTGTTTCTGTTGATACTCTCGGTAAAATTATATTAATTGACGCATTTGATGATGTTAATTTTGATCTAGTAATTAAGAAAGTATTAAAATTAATTAAAAATAAAAAAGTTGGGTTATGTACTTCAAGTCAACATTTACCTCAAATTAAATATGTTGAAAATATTCTTAAAAAAAATGGTATAAATGTATATGTTGGTCAAGGTAAAGGTTTATTAAATAATGGTCAAGTTTTTGGATGTGAATTCTATCCAGTTTTTAATATTAAAAATAAGGTTGATCTATATTTATTCTTAGGTCAAAGCCGGTTTCATGCTCTGGGAATTGCGTTATCCACTGGTAAAAAGACATTAATGTTAGATCCATATTTTAATGAAATTTCTGATATGGAAAAACTTGTTTCTGAAACTTTTAAAAAAATTGTTTTATCTATATATAAAGCTCGAGATGCTACTAATTTTGGTGTTATAGTAGGACTAAAAGAGGGTCAAATAATGTTAAAACGTAGTATACTTCTAAAAAATGAACTTGAAAAACGTGGTAAAAATGTTAAATTAATTGCGTTAGCAGAAGTTAAAAATGATCGTCTTTCAGCTTTTACTGATATAGAAGTTTTTATACAATCTGCTTGTCCAAGAATTTCTGTTGAAGATTCTATTGGAGATTTTAACTCGTTAAATAAGCTTACCTTATCTTCTTCTCAAGCTGATGGACTAATAGACTTACTAGATGGTAAAGAAATAAATGATTTTCTAGTTAAAAATCATTGGTTATAATTATTAAATAACTCTAAAATTATCTTATTAAATAAAAAATTATATTAGCATTATGTAATTTATAATATCTATGCCCCGGTAGTATAGCTAGGTTAGTATGTGGCCCTGTCACGGCTGCGACCCGGGTTCGAATAGTTTCTACATATTATAGAAACTCGAAATTCCCGGCCTGGGCGTATTTTATTTATAAGATATTTAATTTAGATAGTAATTCTATATAATTTAATCGATTTTTATCATTTTTGTATTTTTTTAATACTTTTATTATTCCATTTTTTGATTTTATTTTTAGTATTTTTCTTATAATTGATGAATTTTTGTTACCTACAAATAAATATTGGCATACTGAAGTTACATTTGATGTTCTTCTTTTTGTACTAGCACTTTCAAAATCTATTATATTTGCTTTATTGTTTATTATTACATGTCTTTTCATATTTGATAGTTCTCCATGATCTAATCCGTTTATATCCATTGTAAAACATTGATCTAATAAATTTAGTAAAATATTCTTAATTTGTTTCTTATCTATATCTTTAATTTGACTTATCCATTTTGATATATCTTCTCCTTTTATATATTCCATTACTATGAAATTTTTTGAATAGAAATATATCTGTGGTCCAATATTGTAAAAATTTGCTGTTTTATGTAATTTTACTTCATTATTCATTGAAATTCTATTTGAGTCAATTCTTCTAATTTTTATTACATATCTTTTATTACTTATTAGAACTTTAATTACAATTCCAACCCATCCTTTACCTAAAACTTTTAATCCATTTATCTCAGTTTTTCCATCAAATATTATCTTATTAATCTTCAAATTTTTTAATTCTTTAATTCTTCTTTTTATTTCTTCTTCACTTGATCTAGGATAACAAATTACTTTACTAAATGGTTCATTAATTAATTCTTTTAAACTAACGCTCAAATATTTTATCGTTGGCAATTAATTCATTTACTTCATTTTTTAACCAAATATACTTTGTTGATAATTGGTTAATTTCATTTCCTTCTATTATTCTATAACTCTTTTCTAATTCAGTTATTAAATCTGGTGCTATACCTGAAGAAAAAATTTTATTAGTTAATAAATGTCTAATAAAATTCTTTGCATACGTATAATCTCTTTTCTGTAAAACATTTATTTTTGAATCTTCTCCTATCCATATTAACTGATTATTTTTATTATTTTTAGAAAGAAACTTCTCTAAACTTTCTTTCATATATACTTCTGGTCCTATTTTTATCTCTTGTTCTGGAATATATACTTCTTTAAATAAGAAAATTAATGCACAATTCCCTTTTTCATCAATTGCTGCAGAATGTTTTAAAATACTGAAACTCATTTTTTCTAACTGAATTTTTAAATGATTTAAAGTTCTATTAATTAAACCCCATAGTGTATCTATTGGTTTATTTTTGTAAGAAAATAAAATTGTAATTGTATTATTAATTGATTTAGTTGTTTTTACTTTTTTATTTAATTGAAAATATTTCTTATCTGGCTTATTTAAAAATAATCTAGAGGCAATTATAAATTTAGTTATATTCTTGTTTGATATTGCAGCGCCTAAATTTCTTTTATCATCTATCGGGTCTAATATTGTTAAATTTGTTTTATTATTAATATTTAGTACATCTGATTTTTTATCCCATTTTATAATTTCATTTTTATTAAAATCTGATGCTGCTTCTAATACCGATGTAAATTTCTTATATTTTAATATTAAAACTTCACATACATAACCACTAAATCCTTTTATTTTTATTTCCGCTCCATATATCTCTAAAGACTTCATAAATAGTTTTAATAATCTAGTTTCTGAACGCATCTTATTATTAAATTTACTTTCGATTAATCTGGAATGAAATGGCGTTCTATCTGCTGAACTTATCCAATTACCAATTTCTACATCATAACATGGAACTATATTGATCTTAACATTATCTATTATTCCTTCTACATATGGATGTTCCGAATATCTTAATTTTGGATTATGACCTTCTAATACCGTCTTTCCAATTTTTATTCCTAATCTTTCAAATTTTTCTTCTTTAAAATCTATAGGAAATAAAATGAAAATATCTATATCTGTTTCTAAATTCAACCAAGTATCTTTTGCATATGATCCACCTAAAATTCTCTTAATATTTACTTTGTTTTCTAAAATTACTTGATCTAAAATCGATAAAACCTGTTTAGTTATTCTGTTTAATTTTTCCCGTTGTTTATCTGTAGGTTGAATTAATTTTCTTACTTGATTTAAGATAATATTATGTTCTCTCATTTTCTCCCTCATTCATATTTAGCACATGTAAATTACTATAAATTGGTCCATTTGATGTCAATATACTCTTTTTAAGTTTAATTTTATTAATCTTTTCTTGTCCAAATATTATATTCTTGTATTTTTCTATTACTTTTTGAATATATTTCTTATCTTCACAGTTTTTCACTCTTGCAATAGTTAAATGTGGTATAAATCTCTGATCTTTTTGAATATTATTATCTTTTAATTTATTATTAATTAAATTATAAATATTTGATATCTGATTTGTTGATTCTTGATCGATACCTATCCATATTATTGATATTTTATTATAATTAGGGAAAACTCCAATTTTATTATATTTAATTTCTATTTCTTCTAGATGTAAATTATCTACTATTTTAATAATCTTGTTAATATCTTCAAATTCGATATGTGGAAAAAATTTTAATGTGAAATGTAACTTATTAGTTTCTACTAATTTAATTTTAGCTTTAATTTTACCTAATTCATATTGAATTTTCTCTATTTCTTTTTTAACTTCTATATTTTCTAAATCTAAAGATAAAAACGCTCTCATTTTCTAATTCATTTATTTTAATATATCTGAATACTTAATTTATATATAAAACCAAATATATATGATTATAATTAAATCATATTGATATAAAACTGAATAAATTATTAATTTGTTTAACTGGTATGCCTGGTTCAGGAAAATCTACTGTTTCAAAGTTTGCTTCTGAATATGGATTTGATGTTATTAATATGGGTGATATGATTAGAAAAGAAGCTATTAAACAATATTCTGAAATTACTACTGATACTCTATTCAAAACTATGATCGCCATTAGAAAAGAAAATGGAGAAGACGCAGTTGCTAAATTATGCTTACCTCAAATTAATTCTAGTAAAAAATCATTTGTCTTTATTGATGGAATTCGTAGTATTCATGAAATTAATTTTTTCAAAACAATTGGCTATGTTAAACTTCTTTCTATTAAAATGTCTAAACAAAATAGAAAAAAACTTTTACTAGAAAGAAAAAGAGTCGATTATCCGATTAATGATGATTTGTTTGATAAAAGAGATGATGTTGAAATTAAACTTGGCGTCTCTAATATAATCAATCAATCTGATAAAGTGATTTATAATGATAATTTAAGTTTAGTTCAACTGAAACAACTTGCGTTCAATATTTTTAGTAAATGGGATAATGAATATAATGAAGAATCTAAAAAATAATCTTACAGTTAGAGTAGAAACTTATATTTCTTTATCTGAAGATTATAATAAAGTTCTGTTATCTCTTAATAATGTTACTTGTGATTGTCAATTTATTCTGAATAATAATCTTATATCCTCAGAAAATTCCAACTTAAATTCGTTATTAAAAATTTTTAATCAAATACGTGATAAACAAACTTTCTCTATTCTGCGTAGACTGCTAAATAAAAATAAATATAAAAATCAAACTTGGTTCTTACTAAATAAACAAGCTGCTTTTATGAATAAAGTAGTATTATGTGATGATGAATTAGATTCTCCATTAGGTCCTATTAAGATAATATTAGAATCAGATGATATTGATCACTTGATTAATTCATTGATTAAAAATAAATTTCTACTAAAATGAGTTTATTTATCATATGAGACCTTAATATTCATTAAATCATACGCTGCAATTACATTTTTATGAACTTCTTTTGCCTGATTAACTAATATGTCTACATTTTTATATCTAGAACTGAAATGAGTTAAAATTAATAATTTAACTTTAGCTTGAGAAGCTATTGTTGCAGCTTCTCTTGAAGTTGAATGTTTATTATTTTTTGCATTAATCGTATTTTCATCTCCATATGTTGAATCAAATATTAAAACATCTGACCTCTTAAAGAAATCTATTAATTTTTTATTTGGTCTTGTATCTCCAGAAATTCCAATCTTTCTCCCATTACGTTTGTTCGTTACTACTTGTTTAGATTCTATTATACTTCCATTAATTTTAATTTCTTCTCCTTTTTGTAATAATGACCATAATTTTCCTTTAGGAATTTCAAGTTTTAGTGCTTTTTCTGGATCAAATATTCCTGGTCTCTCTTTTTCTTCAAATAAATATGATTTTGAATTGATAGAATGATATGAATTACAAGTCTTTATTATATATTCTTCCTCTTCAATTATTATTCCTCTATCTACTTCATTTACTAATATATTATAATTTAATTTTAAAACTAAATTATCTACGTTATTATTAATA
>CALBXV010000013.1 GCA_937890045.1 uncultured archaeon | reverse complement strand
CTTGCAATTGTATGCCTATCGCTATTTCCATCTGCAAGGACCCAGCCAGAGATGTCGACAGTTACTCCACTATTATTAATTATTTCAACAAATTCATCGTTGGTTGTGCTTACAGTTCCATCTCCATTCGCATCTCCTGTTGATCCATCGGGGTCAGCTAATATTTCGTTAATCACGAAAACAGGAGTAGTTCCAGTTGTTGCATTCGCAGTTACGATTGTTCCATCTATTTTATAATCAATATTGGTCGATGAATTGGTGTACGAAAAGATTTCAAAGTACCAAGTGGTGCTGGCTGTCAATGAGCTGAAAGTGTATGAACCACCTGAGCCGTGAGTAACATTTTTGGCTACAGCATTTCCAGCGGCATCGGTATCGTCGCTTACTGCTGTTCCATCTGAAGGATTGGTGATAGTTGCATCTGTTTCTCCGAGAATTAGATATCCGTCAGGTGCTTGTGACCCTGTAACAGCGTCTGTCCAAGATAATGCAATGCTTTGATAACTTGTTGTAGCCGATAAGCTTGTGGGATGATTAGTAGGCTCATCTTTATATGTCGTACCATCATCTGTTGCACCACTAGAATAACTTGAACCATCATAAGACCAAGCTTTGTAATAGTAGGCTGTATTTGATGATAAACTTGTATGCGAATAACTATCCGTAGCACTATATTGCAAAACTGTACCACCACCAGAAATACTCCCACCTGCGGTATAGGTAGAACCGTCAGTTGGAGTACCAAACGTGCTAGAGCTATTCCATGCCAATAACACATTATCACTACTAGAATTATCGGTCCAGGCAAGATTAATTTGTGATGTTGATTGAACTGAAGCTGAAAAGGATGTTGGATCATCAACACTGCCTGCACAACTTGCGGTATGAGAATCAATATGATCCCATGTGTTACTAGCATAAACTGTCCATTCAGAATCATCTGTATCGGTTCCAGCAGATGTTGTCCAATTGGTTTGGGGTCCACAAACTGTAGATTTTCTGACTAAGGTGTGGTTTGCTGTTGCATTACTTGTACCCGCAACATCCCAACCCGAGCCCGGATCACTACCTTCTTCACCAATTGCATCTAAAAGGACAAATGTTCCAGAACCGCTGTCCTTGGCTATGCCAACAGCATCGTCACCATTCCAATTAGCTTGGGTCCAAGTAACATCGCCAACATCAAGAATAGTTTGATCGGCACTAGCATGAGATACAATATACACCGCACCGTCCGCCAAAGTCCCCGACAGTGATAGAGTAGATTCAGCCCAACTCCCACCGTTTGCTATTTTCCAAACTTCATAGTCTGAAAGGTCAACGCTTGAGCCCGTCCCATTATAGATCTCTATATACTTATTATTGCTTGATCCTTCAGCATATTCAGAAATTATTAAATCGGAAACCTGTCCAAATCCCATATGCAGGTTGAATATAAGAATAATTGCTAATTTAGTTAAACTTGGTATTGTTTTTTTCATACCAACTCTCCTTATTTAATTTAGTGTTATGGTAACTTGTTCTGGCGAATCGGTTTTGTAGTCAATATTCGCCCCAGAATTTGTATAGGGGTAAATCTTTATGTAATAAGTAGTGCTACCAGAAAGGGGGCTCATAGTTGCCGTTTGGACTCCATAGCTAACATATTTATTCGTGCTACTCGTCGTCTCTACGGTCCCATCTTCAGGATCTGTAATAGACGCGTAGCTAGTAGTATTCAGTTTAATAAGATAGCCGTCTGGAAGTGTCCCTGATGTAGGATCAGTCCAGGTTATGGTAATTTCTCGACCAGCTGTAAAATCTGTAGCATGGTTTGTGGGTTCAGCATTGGTTGTTGGACTTTCACCACCCCATAAATAGTTCGCATACTCTGGATGGTCTATAAATGGATTTCTATTTCCTTGGTAACTATAAATTACATCATTACGATTTTGTTCAAACGTGCTCACTGGGTCTGATACATGCCATGAATATAGAGTTGATTGGACTCCATGATAAGGCTCGCCAGCTGGTGCAGAGTCAGCATAATCAACCATTTCTAAGTCGACTTCCCCATTTTCTCCTTCATATCGGACGACCATATAAAAAATAATTCTAGCAACATCGCCTTTAATTGAATCTGGAGGTTCAAATGTTGTTGACGTATCATAACAGTCTGTGGAGCCATCATAACCAGTGGGTGGGGAGTTATCAGTTACGGCAGAACCACCTTCATCAAAATCTTTATTATTACGGGTAGAATTAATCGAAACATCTTCTGGCTTTAAATTGTGTAAATCTGTGCCTGTTCCTGTACTAGTTCCAAAATCTCCATGGCTTTTTGCCCATACATGTTCTCGAGACCAACCACTTCCACTATTGTATTCAGCAGATGCATCCATTGAATATTGTGTGTAAACACATAAAACGTTGCTTGAGTTATTTGGGTCTCTATCGCTGATTTTTAAGATGTCCCACACATCAGTACCGCTACTTGTGTAGGGGAATTCGGTATGGCCATCAATTATGTTATTCAAAGCGGTTTTTAAAGCATCATCATCTAACCCACTTGCATTATCATAATATCCAGATGGTATGTCAGCGTAAAGAGTATGTGTGTAAGCCATAACGATGATTTTCATAATAACCAAACCATCATATAGTTTGTATCTTAATAATTTCATTTTTGAGTACAACCATAATGCCTTAATAAAAATATATATAAGGATAACATTGTCCGCATAAGTTTAATTGATTCTTTTCTTAATTATCAAGTTGAAATGTAATAAAGACACGGGTTATTACTTCTTGAAGAGTTCACATTGCTTTTACATGGAAAAAGATGATGCATGTCGCTCTTTTGAGGCTCATCAGCCGCACCTTTGCTTTGAGGCCAAGCATGTTCACAATTAATCCCTTTACTATCCGCATCAGTGCTCGGGTCAACTCCGGTATCTAGTAATATTTTAAATCCACTATATACATTCTAATAAATCATCTGATTGTTTATCAATTACCTTATACAGTGTATCTCTTGCACTATTATATCCTAATGTAGATGAAGGTGTATAATTTGATCGAATTGATGCCAGAAGAGTATTACCCGTTTCACCCGAAGAAATGGTGGTATTTGTCTGGGCAGTTATTGTGTCAGATTGCAACAAGACAATAAGTGTAATTAAGATTCTAAAAACCATATTATAACCTCGTGTTTTTATGTGATTTAATATCTTGACCACTATTAAACCAAATGTTGTTTGAAATTATTTCAGCAAAATCATCTTCTTTACTCCATGAAAGTCACCGGCAGAAATTCTGTACAAGTACATTCCTGCACTCATAGGCTTTCCAATATCATTCCTTGCATCCCAAATAACCGATTTAAAACCTGCGTTTTGATGACTATTAACCAAAGTTCTCACTTCTCTTCCCATAATATCATAAATCATGATTTCTACATGAGACTGCTCCGGTAAGTCGTAACGAAGTGTTGTTACTGGATTAAATGGGTTTGGATAATTCTGGTGCAATGCAAATACATCCGGAATCACTTCATCTTCTACAGATAAATTGCTTACATCAATGGATAAAGTCAGAGGTCCGTTATCTGCTGGTACGCTTATAAGACCATCATCTGCATATACATTCCACTCAAGTTCTGCTGTGGTAGATTCCAATGCATACAGTTTATCATATAACGATTGATAGGACATAAGAGAAAAACTTGTATCAACTACTGTAGTATCTATCTGTTCTGTAACCGTACCTATCGTCAATATAGATGTATAATGATAGATGATCGAATCACCATCTACATCCACAGCTTCTTCCCACGCAATATCAAGATATCCTGTGGAAAGATCAGCAAGTGAAATTGTTAGAACACTATCCATTTGAATTAAGGCAAAACTAGGTGCATCATTTACGGCATTCACCGTTACGTGAACCGTATCATCAGCCGAAAGTCCACCCATATCTGTTGCAGTAACAATCACGTCTGTTTCCCCATTTGCGTTGGAAACAAAAACGATATAAGGCACTTCATTCGTATCAGAACCAATGGTAATTAAATCCGTGTTTAATGATGTGGCTGTAATCGTCAATGTGTCTCCATAGAGAATATCCAGATCGTCAAAAACGCCGTCTATCAATAAGGAAAGAGTATCTGCATCTTCATCTGCCGAGATATCATTCATTGCTTGGGAAACAAAAGGAGCGGAATTGTTTACCGTCATCGTTACAGGAACTACGATGTGGCTATTTCCCGTGTCATTGCTCGTTATAAATATATATTTGCTATAATCTCCATAACCCAAATCAGCTGTATTGACCGTAACCGTTACGTCAGCTGATGTTCCCGGCTGAATAGTAAGCGTGTCAACCGAAATAGTGAGCCAGTCGGTTCTATTTGTTCGGCTTTCAAAGTTGGGAATCGAGTATATAGAATTTTCGAGATAAGTCTCATTCTTCGACTCATCCAAATAGTCAAATTGTCGAATAGTCAAATTGTCTACATCCCTAATACAACGGACAGAAAACCCATTTTGCTCATTGGTGTTGTCCCTGTCGAAGCCTGAATAATAGTAATACAGCTCCCGGTACCACGCGTAGTTACTATAAGTCTCTGTAGAAGACCAATAGTGGCCGTGGCTACCCATATGGTAGTAAAAACCAAGGTAGTAGCTATAGTCGTAGCTACGGTAACCACCCGGAAGGGCGTTAAAGCCGCTTGTGCCAAAATTAGCGTTGTTTTTTAAATCTCCATCATCCCAAAGATTTTCACTGCCTGCCAGTTGGCTGCCTGCATCATTACCTAAATAATCTGTTAATGTCGTCCATTCTGCGTCTGTAGGTACATGCCAGCCTTCCGGGGCTATGTTTCTACTGTCATCTACTGCATACCAGTTGTACAAATAGCCGTAAGTGTCTGCGTTACTTTCGTCGTCATTGTAAACAGCGT
>CALBXV010000012.1 GCA_937890045.1 uncultured archaeon | reverse complement strand
AGATAACAAAAATAAAAAATAATAATCAAAAAGGAATTATATTATAAATAATAAAATTAGGAAGAAATTATTGTTTAGGGTTTACAGATTTGAGAGATTGTTCAAGTTTACTTTGAAGTTCTTTTACATTATCCTTTAATCTAACTTCCTGTTTAGATAGAACCATTTGACGAGTGGTTGCAACTTCTTTTTTTTCAGCTAATTCTTTAGATAAATCAGTTTTATTTAATTTAACTAAAACAGATCCTGCAGTTTTGTAAACAGGATCAGTTGGCTTAGCTTTAATTAATTCAGAGGTAGCTTTATCAATTTCAATTAACTCAAGATCAACTTGTTGTTTTTGCACCATAATTGCTTGTAAATTCTGTTGAAATTGATCCAATCTAGTTAATTGTTCTCTAACAGCTGGAGGTAAATCTGCACTCATAATAAACCACTATAGTTAAAATATTAAATGCGTAAGGATTTAAGTATTTACCAATATTAGATTATTCATTGACTCGATACTTGCTTTAACTAGATATAAAATTGACATTAAAACAGCTCTTAAATCAGAAAATTGTTTATTTTCCATAGTAAAAATAAGTTGTTCATTTTTTTTTAATAATTTTATATTTAATGATAATTCATTTAAAGAAGATATTTCAGGTAATATTGATTTATAAACACAATTACATAATTTTTTTTCCATAGATATTGACAGAACTAAGTTATTATTTTTAATAGATTTAATATTAGTATTAGTTTTCAAGTTCAATATCATACGCGCCGCCAGTAACGGTATAAGTACAAGTAAAACATTTCCATATACCTGCAAATTCACGTTTGAATTGTAATGATCCGCATTTTGGACATGCACGTTTTTTTTTAAGAGTAGTAATTACTCTAGTATAGCGTTTCCTTAACGTAGCTCCATACTTTGGACCAAGGCCTTTAAAACTTTTAGATTTTTTTTTTACCATTTACAATCGCTTTTTTTAGAATTTTTTTAATTTTTTCAGATATTAATAAAACCTGGTTAGAACAGGATATAATTTCTTCAGGTGAGAAAGATCCTGCTAAACCCTTTTGACCAGCACATATATTACCATCACCATCTGCAGTTAGAGTTATTCTTGAATTCATTAGTGATTCTTCAAGAGCAGTAGGATCAACAATAATATGATCATCGATTTTTATTTGAGTGATAGATACTGGAGTAAATTTAACAGGTAATTCAGTAACAATATTTGTTTGTACTACATTATTTTCTTTATCAATCTTATATTTATTAAATTTCGTTAAAGATAATGCAACAGAAGCAGCATAAGATACTGCATCAAATAAATTTCCATCTACATTAAGAACACTTACATCAACAAAAACAGTATAGACAGATTTACCTTCTAAAAGAACAAGATCATCTAAATTAATCATTTTAGATTCACGAATTCCTCTATCAACAACTCTAGATAATTCAATGACATTTTCAGAAGGTGGGCCAAGTTCAACATTAGGCATAGAAATAGGCAATATTTCTGCACTAACAATTAAGATGCCCTGATTAGGACTATTAGCAAAAGGTGGACCTACTTGGATTTTAACTCCAGCAACAACTTCAGTATTACCAAGTTTAACCTTTGCAGAACCTTCAGCTTTTTCAATAACATTAGTTTCAACTATTAATTCTCTAACTTCATTTATTTTTCTTCCATCAGTTCTAACATTATTAGTTAAATTTTCAACAATATTTTCTTTCGCTAGAGTGTTAACAGTAGATTTATCTCTATTTATTGACATTTATAATTTCTTATCTCCAGTAGGTTTTTCAAAATATTTAGACATTAACGCTTTCTTTTGAAGTTCATATAAAGTTTTTGAACCAGAAACACCCATATTTACAGCTTCAGCAAATTCATCTTTAGATAATTTTCCATCTAATTGAAGTAAAGTAATTTTATCAAGATTTGGCATAAAAGCAATTGGTAAATCAGCTTCACCATCTTTATCTTCTTCATCACTCATATCAAGTCCAATTTTTCCATCAATTTTTCCAGCAGCACAAGCACCAACCATATCAAACATACTAATACCAGCATCAGCTAATGCAACAGAAGCAGCATTTATAGCAGCGCATCTTGAACCGCCATCAGATTGAAGAACTTCAATAAAAATATCTATACAAGTTCTAGGATAGTCTGTTAAAACAATTGCGGGAGTTAACGCTTCCCGAATAACTTTAGATATTTCTTGTTCTCTTCTAGAAGGATTAGGGTTTTTACGTTCTTCTACAGAATATGGAACCATATGATAACGACATCTTAAAATTCCTGTATTAGCAACAGCCATCCATTTAAAAACAGGTTCTTTAGGACCATAAACAGCAGCTATAATTTTATTTTTACCAAATTCAATATAAGAAGAACCATCAGCGTTTTTAACGTTACCAACAGAGATAGTGACAGGACGTATGTCACCTAATTTACGACCGTCAATTCTTAATCCTTTTTTATTAATTAAATTACCCATTTCTTTACATCTATTTTTTATTTTTTAGTAGTAATTGAACTTTATCCATTAAATTACTGTTCTGTGACTCATTTTCAATCAATTCAATAACTATTTTAGCCTTATTTATTGAATCCA
Organism: uncultured archaeon; assembly: GCA_937890045.1. The sequence goes on along the minus strand of CALBXV010000012.1, from coordinate 2,174 downwards.
GAGTTCCTTTAAGAATGACTCTGCCATTTTGACCGATAGTATATTTTACATCAGTATTTTCTTCAAGTAGTTTTATCATAGAACCTTTTTTACCTATTAGTCGTGCTACTTTATTTGGATTAATAGTTATTTCACTACCGGAAAAGATTTTACCTAGACCATGACCATAAACGGATAGAAGTGGATCACGAGTTCTATCAAATGAATTTATTTTAGCGCACAAAGTATCACCAATTTTGAATTTACTTTCAAGATCATAATCAATACTAGAAATTCTAGGACTAAAAACACTTTTTGCTACAAGAACACCGATAAAACATGAATTAATATCTATAAGCCAATGCGCGTGACCAAAATCAACTACAGTGCCAATAACTGTATCATCAACTTTTGGCATATAAACACCAGAAATAGGAATAACACGAATTTTATCATGATAAGATTCTGCTAAACCAAGTTTAGTAGAATAATATGAATCTTTAATATTAAACACATTTTTTTCATATTTGTATTTTCCTTTAGCAATTAGTTCTCCAGGTAATACATGTTTTCTAATAACTTGTGACATTTATTTTTCAACTTCCGTAATTTGTGTAGTTCCTTTACTCAACGAATTTAAGCTAGTACATAGGTTAGATTTTAAGCTTACGGGTATATTTACAAATGTTAACATTGAACCATCATTTTTCCATTCAGTATCATAAAAGTCACCATATGTTTTAATTATATTTATTGTTTGTGAGACATAAACCGCAGGAGAATGAATTTGTAAAGTAATGCCTTCAGAACTTAAAGGAATAATAATTCTTATTTTTTCTACAGCAAGTTTAATTTGCTCATCAAGTTTTTTAAAAGGATCTACAACAAATTTGGAATCAGTTAACGCTTGTTCAATTCTAAGTGGTGGGTGAGGTAATTTTGTTTTTGGATCAACATAAGTTTTAGAAATATGGTTAACGATTTGCTTTCGTTTATCCGAAACCATAGTTTTACGTTGATCAGTAGTAAGTTGTAATTCCCCTTTTTTTATAATAATATCAGCTATTTGAAATATATCAGTTGTATTAAATGTGCTTTTTAAATTTTCAGCAGACGCTCTGAAACCTTTTGAAGCTTCAGAATATACTTCATCTACACCAAGTATGTTTGATAAATCACCTTTATTGTCATTTCTATAAGCTAGAGCAAGATCAGGTTTAACTAGTATTTCAAATTTAATATCATTTAACATTATTCTAACTGTAGTAAATTTATCAGTCATAATAAATATTATCCAAGTTAAATATATAAGAAATAATATTTATAAATTGTTATAGACCTTAACACATACAGTTGAAATATCAGGAAATTCAGAATATTCTAAAAAAATCTAAATTAATATTAATTATTGGATTATCAAGAGATAATAATAAAGACAGTAACATAATTGCACAATATTTATTACAAAATAATTATCAAATAATAGGAATTAATCCAAATTCAAATAGGATACTTAATATGAAATGTTATAAAGAACTTAAGATGATTCCTACAAGTCAATTAAAAAACATAGATATTATAAACATTTTTAGACCATCAGATGAATTAGAAGATATAATAAAACAAATAATCCAATTAAAAGAATTAAAAAGACCAGTGATTTGGAGTCAAATTGGAATATTAGATAAAAAAGCGGAAGAAATAGCTATAGAAAATAATATGAAAATAATTATGAATAAATGCATAAAAATAGAACATGCAAATATTAATTAATATTTTAAGATTTACGAGTTTTTCTAGTAGAAGCTTTATCAGCCAGACTAGCAATTTTATCCGCGTCTAGATGAGTAAGAAGTTGAGTTTTTGTATCAATTACAGCCATTTTAACATGGTTAGTAGCAATTTTATCTTCACTTACGAGATAAATTGATTCAATAGCTAGAACACATGCTTGATCTAAAGTAATTTCAGAGGCATATTTTTTATCTAGAAAATCATTAACTTGATCACTACCAGCACCTATTGCAACAGCGTCATATCCTAAATAAGTTCCACTTGGATCAGTAAGAAATATAGACGGACCAGTTTGATCTACACCGCCAAGAATAAGTGATACACCAAATGGTCTAACACCAGCGTATTGAGTAAATTGTTGAGACATATCCGCTAACTTTTTAGCTACACTTTCAACATCT
>CALBXV010000011.1 GCA_937890045.1 uncultured archaeon | reverse complement strand
TTAATATAAATACCAAATCATGTGATACTGAAAAAATTTTTAATAATCTTGACAATCTTGGAATACTAGGTGGATTACCGTTAAAACGTTATTTTAATGAATTAAATAATACTCTGTTATTTAGTGTAACTGAATTGCATAGTAAAAATGATATTGATAAACTTGTAGAATCTGTTAGGAAGGTGTCTATTTAATATGATATTTCATCAAGCAATTTGGGAAGAACCATTGTTACTACTACAAAACAAAAAAGGGCGTGTTGGATATTCATTACCAAAACTAAATAAAGATATTTTATCAAAAATTGATAAATTAGATAATTTAATTCCTAAAAAACTTAAACGTGATATTATTTCGTTACCTAGTTTATCTGAACCTCAAGTAATACGACATTTTAATAGATTATCACAAATGAATTTTGGTATTGATCATGGTATATATCCTCTTGGAAGTTGCACTATGAAATATAATCCAAAAATTTCTGAACGTGTCTGCTCTAATATAAATCTATTAAATTTACACCCTCTTCAAAATATTAATTCTGTTCAAGGTTTACTAGAAATTTTGTATAATCTATCTAATATTCTATCTGAGATTACTGGTATGTCAAAGATTACTTTGTCTCCTGCTGCAGGTGCTCATGGTGAATTTGCTGGTGCTTTAATAATAAAATCTTGGATTAATACTACTTATGGTGGTGAAACACGTGATGAAATCTTGATTCCTGATTCTGCTCATGGTACTAATCCTGCATCTGCTAGTATGGTTGGATTCAAAACTGTTAAAATATCTTCTAATAATGATGGTTTAATTGATCTTGAGGCTCTTAAGTCAGCTGTATCTAAGAGAACTGCTGGTCTTATGATGACAAATCCTAATACTCTTGGATTATTTGAATATGATATTGAAAAAATAGCTAAATTAGTTCATGATGCTGGTGGATTAATGTATTATGATGGTGCAAATATGAATGCGTTGTTAGGTAAAGTTAGACCTGGTGATATGGGTTTTGATATTGTTCATCTTAATCTGCATAAAACATTTTCTATTCCTCATGGAGGTGGTGGCCCAGGTGCTGGTCCTGTTGGTGTAACTCAGGAGCTCGCTAAGTTTTTACCAATTCCTGTTATTGATAAATTAGATAATAAGTATGTTTTAGATTATAAAGTTCCTAAAAGTATTGGTCAGATTAGAGGGTTTATAGGTAATACTGCTCATCTTGTTCGTGCTTATGTTTATATAATGTCTTTGGGTGCTGAGGGTTTAAATCAAGTTTCAAATCATGCTGTTTTGGCTTCAAATTATTTGTTGAGTAAGATTGATAAGTCTCTTTATAATTTGGTTGGTGATAAGAAGAGACCTAGGAAACATGAATTTGTTATTTCTCCTAATTCTAATTCAAATGTTAAAGTTCGTGCTCTTGATGTTGGTAAAGCGCTTTTAGATTATGGGGTTCATTCTCCAACAATGTATTTTCCTATTAATGTTCCTGAAGCGTTGATGATAGAGCCTACTGAGACTGAGTCTATGGAAAGTTTAGATAATTATGCTGAGGTTCTTAATGAAATTGGCGCGAAATTATTGAAAGGTCCTTCTAAAAAATTGTTGCCTGAAAATACTGCTGTGGGCAGATTAGATGAGGTTAAGGCTTCTCATCCTCAAACTATGAAATTAAATTGGCGGGAGATATGAATTTGAGTAATGAAAAATCTGGTGTTATTTTCATTAAACATTTTGCTTATATTAGAGATATTACTAATGTTGAAGACGAGGAGTTTCCGTTTAGTGATTCTGTTACTGTTAAGGATGTGATTGTTTATCTTGGTAGTAAGTATGGTGAAGCTTTTTCTAATTTTGTTTTGAATATAAAGAATCCTTTGAAGTTGAATATGCCTGTTTTAGTTAACGGTAAAGCTGTTGATATGAATTATAAGTTAAAGGATAAAGATGTGTTTGTTCTTTTACCTGCTATAAGTGGTGGATTATGAAGAATAGTAAAAATGTGTATATTGAAGCGTATGGGTGTAGTGCCAATGTTTCGGATTCTGAGTTAATTGCTGGTATGTTGAGTAATGATGGGTATAATATAGTTGATGATGTTGATAAATCTGATTTGAATATAATTGTGACTTGTACGGTTAAGGATGCTACTGCGAGTAGAATGAGGCATAGGATTAAAAGTTTAACGGGGGTTGAAAAGCCTTTGATTGTTGCTGGTTGTATGGCTAAGGCTGAACAGGAGGCTGTGGAAAAGCTTAGTCCTTCTGCTAGTTTGCTGGGTCCTAATTCTCTTGATCAGAGTTTACCTATGGCTTCTCTTGCTCTTCAGGGCGGTCGATCTGTTTCTCTTGCTGATTCGAATAAGGTTAAATTGTTGTTGCCTAGGTTGAGGAAGAATTCTTTGGTTGGTATTGTTGAGATTGCTACTGGTTGTCTTAGTTCATGTAGTTTTTGTCAGACTAAAGTTGCTAAGGATCATTTAATTAGTTATCCTGTTAATGATATTGTCCGTGATGTTACTGCTTCATTGAATGATGGTTGTAAAGAGATATGGTTGACTTCTACTGATAATGGCTGTTATGGCTTGGATATTGGGACTAGCTTGTCTTATATGGTTGATCAGGTATGTGGTATTTCACGTGATTTTAAGGTGCGGGTCGGTATGATGAATCCTATGTATCTTGTTAAAAATATTCATGGTTTAATTGAATCGTATCAAAATAATAAGGTTTTCAAGTTTCTGCATATTCCTGTACAGTCTGGTAGCTCTAAGATTCTTCGTGATATGAAGCGTGGCCATAATTTGAAGCAGTTTATTGATATTGTCCAAAATTTTAGAGCTCAGATTCCTGATATGACTTTTAGCACTGATATTATTGTAGGTTATCCGTCTGAGACGGATGAGGATTTTGATAAGACTGTAAATCTTTTAAATAAAATTCAGCCGGATGTTGTTAACATATCTAAGTATTCTTCTAGACCTAAAACCTTGGCTCATGAGTTAAAGCAGTTAGATGCTGGTGTTGTTAAAGAGCGTAGCTCCGCTATTCATCGTTTAACACGTAAAATCTCGTTAGAGCGAAATCAGAGGTGGCTAGGTTGGACTGGTAAAATTGTTGTTGACGAACAAGTTAAAAACGCTGTAGTTGGGAGAAACTTTGCGTATAAACCGATAGTTTTGAAGGAGCAGTTTGATGTAGGTGACGAAGTTTCTGTGGAAATAGTGGACGTCACTTCACATACTTTAGTAGGTAAAATTTCTCACTAACCACGTTTTTTCAATAAAATTCAAATATCAATTTGTTATTATTGAATATGATTAAATTGGCTAAATTTGATGGAATAAAAGGAGAGCGGCTAAACGCTGTAGAAGTCAAAGATGATGAAATCACATTAATCTTTGCAGATAACAGGTATGTATTTGTAACCGCTGTTGGTAACGATCAAATGGAGATTACCAGTTTACCGGAGTGAATATAATGTCCGCACAAGAAATATTAAAAGCATTAGACCTCGCTAAAGTCGAGTCTGCAGAAGAAGGCGAAAACATTCTAACACTAAAATGGAATAACGGTGTCACCATTGTTTTTAAAAACGATAACGGTAAAATCACGCTCACCAAACTCTAAAATTTATGTTAAATTTAATACTTCAAAATATAGTTCTTGGAATTTCTTTAGCTGCACCAGTTGGTCCAGTAACTATTTCAGTTGTTAAATCTGGTTTAAAACATGGTTTTTTCTCTGCATTATTGGTTGGTTTAGGAGCTGCTCTAGCAGATACTACTTATCTTCTACTCATATTTTTTGGGATGTCAAACCTGTTTTCAATTCCAATTGTTGAAATTTGTATCTGGATTTTTGGAATGTTGTTTCTTTTTTATTTAGGATCTATAAATTTGAAGGAATTTTTTAAGCCAAATTCTAGTGTTAAAAAAATAGTTGTGAGTAAAAATGCTTTTTTAACCGGTTATGTGATTACTATTTCTAATCCAATAACAATAATTTGGTGGATAAGTGTATTTGGCACTATTCTAAATTTTTCTTTTACTAATAGTTTTGATGTTATTCTGTTATTTACTAGTTTAACTATTATTTTGGGTGTAATATTATGGTTTTCTACTTTATCTGCTCTGATTTATTTAGGGAAGAAATATGTTAGTGACATAATTTTAAGATACGCGTCATTAATAACCGGTGTAGTTTTCATAGGTTTTGGATTATATTTTGCTTATAATCTTAATCTATATTTCTCTTAAATAATAATGTGAAGTAAACTAGGGTGTTAATATGAATAGGATAATGAAATTTTTTTTTAGAATTCCAGTTTATGTATATGCTTTGCGTATGGGACGGTTTTTTGGGAAACAGTTTCTTTTACTTCAACATATTGGACGTTCGTCAAATAAAATTCGTAAAACAGTTCTTGAAGTGGTTGATGTTGTTGATGGTGCGCCAATAGTAATTAGCGGGTTTGGATCTAAGTCTGATTGGCTGTTAAATATGAAGAAAAATCCGTCAGTTATAATTCAATGGGGTGATCGACGGTTTAACTCGTTTCCTATATGGTTAAAAGCTGATGAAGTAACTGATATTCTGAATAAGTATCAACTTAAACACAAATTTCTTGTTTTAGTATATGAAAAAATGTTTAACATCAATTTGAATAAGAAATCAGAATATCCTTTATGTAAGTTTCCTATTCTCTATTCTGGAACTTCGACTAAATAGAGGTCTATATTTTGCATCTGATTTCTATCTGATTCGTAGATTATATGTTTTCCATCTCTTGAGAATTGT
>CALBXV010000010.1 GCA_937890045.1 uncultured archaeon | reverse complement strand
AAATTGTATAGTAGCTAATCTATAACCCTTTTTTGAAAAGAGTGCAAGGTATCCTTAGGGAAAAAATTGATTTTTGATAGCGCTTAAGTGGCTATCGAAACTTCAGGCTTGGATGCGTTTATTTTAGTAAGACGCGTGTCTTCTTCAAATTCTCGAGCAATGATCTGCTTTATAACATCCTGGATCTGTTTATTTATCTCGATCATACGAATGTTATGCTTCCCTGACTTCAGATGCTCGTGTTGCCACGCGAGTTCCAAGGACTTTTTCATGTTGTACAGGTCTTCCGTCATTTATAACCTCCTCATAGGTTATCCATTTACCACGGGTAAATCCATCAGATTCGAACTTTACATCATTTTTTCCTAGTTTGTCAAGGATTGATTTCTCGACACTTTCCTTAGTGTCTTCTGCTAGGAGATTAAAATCGGCAAAATAGCCGTCGTGATAAATTTTGACTCGAAAGTTTTTCATATGTTTCTCTATCTTTATAAGCGAAATGAGGCCGTTTTAAGGCGGCCTCACTTCTAATGTTTTCTTTACGCTCCTGGTGAACTAAAGATACCTCTAGGGTCGGATACTCCAAATGAGTATCTTTCTCTAGCTTTGTATCTAACGTTGCCAGTATCGAAGTCGCCTTCCATTGCAGTTGTCAATGGTGCACGATTGAACATTTTCATACCATTCGGTACGTCTGTAATGATATAGAACGCGTCAGTATCAGTTAAAAAGTTATTAACTCTATAACCTTGAGGGATTGCTCCCATACTTACGAGTGCATTGATATCGTTATCAGCTGTTCCCACTCTGCCTTGAGATTTAAATAATCTTTCAGCAATAAATTGCGAATTTGACGGAATTATTAATTTCGTCGGTCTTGCCGCAATTTTAAGTCCTCGCTCGTCAGTCATCGCAGCGATGTCTATAACAGACTGCTCCAATGACGTTTCGTTAAGATCCGCTGCAGTACTTAATCTGTTCGAAAAAGTACCTGCTATTGTAGGATGCGATGTACTAAACAGAACGACAGCGTCGCCTGATTTAAAAGTGCCATATCCATTAATTAATGGACTGACTGCTTTTACTTGTTTCGCATTCGACATAGATCTTGCTAAAGCTTTTGTATAACGAGAAGCGATTCTATCGTAGAGGTTATCTTCGATAGCTTCTTCTGTTATCGCAAATGCTAGAGCGATTGTCTCATTAGTGTAACGTGCTGTAAAAGTTTCTTGAGCTTCGTCATATGATATGCCTTGCCCTTCCGCTTTTACATCGGCGTTCGCAAATCCTGATAACATAACTTCCTCTTCGAAAGCTCTGTCAGAAGATTCTTGAACGTATATTTCAGCATGTTGATTTTCATACCGCTTGTATTCCAGCCCAAATAGTGCATTTAGGCCTGGCTCTAGTTCTTTAACTAGTTGTGCTCTTGATATTGCCATTTTCTATATACTCCTATTTATTATGATTGTAATTCAATCAGGTTTAGAACAACTACTACGGATGTGTAAGCAGCAGTCAAATCCGAATTTGACGGATCTTCTGCTGTTCTTAACAATCGCCATGTGGCTGAGTCCGCACTTGTATCGCCAATATCTAGAGTAGATGAAGACTTACCAGTAGTTGTACTACCAGCAGAAGCATTCATGTCATACGTTTCTAAATATCCAGCTTGTGCAAGCGCGTCGTCGGTTGATACTACATACAATTGTTGTGGGTTATCGAAACAGAAAGCAGTTATGTCTTCTGAATTCGCAGGTGTTACTTGTACATAATGATTCGACCATGTCGGCTTCAAAGTTGTAGCCGCATTGTAGAAGATTCCATTTAGTACGCCCAGCACAGGTGCATCCGTCGTTTGTCCGTCGACAATGTACCCTGCTGCGGAAGCAACAGCCGCCCCACTATATAATGTAGTAGCATAGTTTGCATCGATAAAGTACTTACCTTGTCCTTGTGTGGACGGCGTGGAACCTAACGTTCCTGCCGCAATAAGTCCAAAACCTTGCGTGTTACTATTTGCCATAGTTTGTTACTCCTATGTTTACAGTTTTACCTGTAAACGGTTGATTAAATCGATGATAGGGAATTGGTTGTTATCCCGAGAAAACTAGGTCTTCTTTGTACCACCGAAGGTTACACGAGATTGCCTTTCAATATTGATAGGCATCCTCTTATCCTGCTCCTTCAAAAGATCGTGTTCTACTGCTTCGCTTCGAGCTTCATGCTGTTGTCGCATGTAGTCTTCACGTTGCTTCGCAATCTCTTCTGGTACCTTTGCAAGCAAAAGGCCACCGACCCCTATTACCCCCTTGTATCGTCCTTCTTCAAGAACGGGATAGTCTGAACTATTTTTGACTTCTTCGGCACGAACTAATTCATATCCTTCTCTTAAACGTCCAGATATGTTTTTCGTATCTTGAAACCCAACAGTTTCAGCTCTAATCCATCTGTACCTGAATCCTTCAGGCGCAGGAGGTGCATCTAGAGATGATGGAGGAACCCACACTTTTGGTCTTTCAGATTTGGACCGTGTTTGGTTCGCACGAGGTGTTTTGTCTTCTTTTTTCATATTACGCTCCCTTCGTGTTTTTTAGTTGTTTTGCGTAGTCTTCGAGTGGCACTCCTAATTTTTTCGCAATAGCGACCTGAGAGGAAGTGAGTCTCACAGTTTTGCGACCAGGCTTCACGCTTCTTTTTGCAGAAGCGACCGTCTGAACGGGCGTGGTCGAATATTTATTATCACTTGTACCAAATTTATGCGGAAAGTCAACACGAATTCTTTTATCTACTTCAGCATAATATTCATCGGATTTAGGATCAAAACCTTCTTTGTCCACTAAATCTTTATGAATTTCGAACGCAGTAAACGTCATAGCTCGATCTTGACCGAACCATGTGTTTCTTCCAGCCCAAGCTTCAGCTTGTGGATCAGCAGGAGGTACTTGAGAAGAAGGTTGTTGAGGTTCTCTCACATCACCAGGTGTAACTGGTGCTTCTTCCGCACGTACTTCTTTGCTTTGTTCTAATTTAGCATTATCAAACGCTAAAGTAGCGATCTTTTTATTCGCTTCGACTTGTGCTTTAGCATCACCAGATTCAATGGCTACGGCCAAATCTTTTTGGGCCGAATCCATTCCTTCTTTGATGCTTGACTCAAACTTTTTAATATATTCAGAGTCTGCTCTAACAAAACGTTTTTCCAACGTTTGTCGACTTGTTTCAGCCGCTCTTGCATACTCCGTAGCTGCATCCCGCTGTCTTTCAGCTTCGCGCATCTTACGAGTAAGTTTTGCAATACGAGACTGAACACCCTTGCTATATTCTTCAAGTTGTTCGTCGTCTTGTTTTTGTTCTTTTTTAATTTCTTTAACGGTTTCTGTTTCTTCTTCCTTGGCTACTGGTTCCTTTTCTGTCTCTTTCGTTTCTATGACAGATTCATCTTTGGGTTCGGGTACGTCTACATCGACCGCTGGGCCAGATGTATCGATATCTACCTCTTTCTCGCTTGGTTTCTTCTGTTCTTCTTCGGGCATAGTTTCCTCCTATGGTTAAAATTCATGCAAGAGATCTTCTGGACTCTTGATGGTTGCTAAAATTTCATCGTCATTTAGCAGACGTATTTCCCCACCTTCAATCTTAATTCTGGATCCAGCATATCGGGCAAACATTACCCATTCCCCCACCTTGCACCACGGACCTTCAGGATATCGTTCCTTGTCCTTGTAGCATTGTGGACCCATTGCCAAAATTAGACCGCATTGCGAAGCTACTTGTTGTTTCTCAAGTGTAGAATCCGCTAACACTAGTCCACCTTTGGTTTTATCTTTCATCTTGAAAGGTAAAACTAAAAGCCGCCAACCTGTTGGTTGAGGAAGGTTCTCTTCTTGCCTTTTATATTTTTCTTCTAATGCTGGTTTATTTTTTGGGATCGGTTGTGTCGATGACTGTTCCTTCATTTTTTTGCTCCTGTTTTTCTAGCAGGCTAGAGAGTTCCTGTCTTGTTGCCTCTAAGGCATTTATCTGTCCTATGATATAGTTGTATTTCTCCATATTGTCAATACCTCCTGACGTAACAGATAAAGACAAGGTCTGAAGACGCTGGGTTATAAATCGATTAAGTTGTACAATAGTGCTTTCTAGATCCATTAATCCTTTCTTATGGCTTTATTTTATCTCCGTAAAATGTTTCTAAACTCTTGTTGGAGACTTTAACATCCCCTAATTTACTGTTCATATAACTACCTATATAAGGAGTATTAACCCCTCTAGGTGTTTCTAATTTAGATGTCCAGCCTTGTTTGTTGTTTTTGAATTTTGTTTTAAGACGCGTGGACATTATTTACCTTTTAACCATTTCTTTTTTAACTTGCTTTCTGCAACCCTTTCTTTTGATCGTGCTTTTGACTTTTCAAGTAATTTTTTTAATTCTTTAGATTTTACGTTTTTATCTACTACGCCTTTACCAATTACTTTATCCAATACTCCAGGTTTTCTTCCTCGGGGTTTAAAAGTCTGT
>CALBXV010000009.1 GCA_937890045.1 uncultured archaeon | reverse complement strand
AAAATATCTGTGCAAAATATCTGTGCAAAATATCTGTACGAAAGGTGTATATGAGTAAAAATGAGAACATATTTAATGATTTATTAGCCAGTTTTGGCAAAGACGCTTGTACTTTAAAGGATAAACCGTTACCAGAACATAAATTAGGTTTTCTTAGTACCGGTTCTATGACTTTAGATTGGTCATTAGGTGGTGGTGTTCCTTATGGAAGATTAACAGAGATATTTGGGTGGCAAAGTTCAGGCAAGTCCATCCTAGCTGCAAATCTTCTTGCAAGTTGTCAGAAGAAGGGTGGGCTTGCCATAATGTTAGATACAGAAAACTCTTTATTATCAGGTTGGGCTACAACTTTAGGTTTAGATGATTCAAAACTTTTAATATTGAGTTCAAAATATCTGGAAGATGCTTTTGATAAGATAATTATAGCATGTGAGTTTGCTAAAAGTAAGAAAATACAAGCGTGTTTAGTTGTAGATTCAATTTCAGTATTACCTAGTAAAGCTCAATTAGAATCAGAGAAAATTGAAGATACCAAAGCATTAGGTGAAGAAGCAAGAATAGTATCTAAAGCATTAAGAAAAATTAATAAGATAATATGGGATAGTAAAGTAGCACTTATATTAGTTTCTCAGATAAGAGAGAAAATTGGTGTAATGTTTGGTAATCCAGAAACAACTCCTTATGGGAATTCTATTAAGTTTTATTCATGTGTTAGAGTTAAGACACATAATAAAGGATTTATATATCCTAAAAATGTTGTAAAAGATGATCCTATAGGTATGGAATGTAGATTATCTGTAATTAAGAATAAAATGTCTCAACCAAGAGGTCCTGTTGAAGTAGATGTTTTATATTCTAAAGGATTTGATAATATTAAAGATACTGTAATGTTAGGTATTAAGTTGGAAAAGATTATGTTTCATAAGGGTGGATTCTATGAATATAAAGGTGAAAAGTACAGACTTACGAAGTTTGGTGAAAAATTTAAGAAACAAATTGAAGATGGCTCTCTAGTTGAGAGCTTTTACAGCGAGGGTACTGAGTAGTTTTATATTTCTTTATTTTTGTTTTACTTTTATACTTTATTAATTTTATTTAAGTATCCTCCGAGATCCTACAACGCTAGTTATTTTAGTGTTGTAGGATTTTTTTATGTTCTTGGTGAGGAAATACTTGTTGACATATAAATAAATTTATGTTACATTTCGCATAATATGAGTAGACCTAAACAAATAGAAAAAAGAAAGCTTGCATTTAAACTTTACCGTCAACATAGTAATTTAAGTAAAGTTGCAGAAGAAGTAGGTGTATCCCCATCATTAATTACATTATGGAAGAAAGAAGATGAATGGGATGATAAATTACTTCAACTTCAAGATTTATTAAAAACAAAACTCACACTTAAAGAAACTTCTGAAAATATAGCTATGGTAGAAAAAGATGAAGTAACTTTGGGTATGTTAAAAGAACTTGAAAATATAGTAGTAGAAAAGGTATATACAGGTGAAATAGAACCTACTACATGGAATGAAATAATAAGTACTCTAAGATTTACAACTGAACAAAAACGTTTACTTTTAGGACAACCTACTATAAGAACTGAAAAAACTGTTAGTGTAGAAGTTCAAGGTTTAGAAGATGCCGAATTATCAAAACGAATTGAGGAAACAACAAGAGCAATTGCTCTTATTGAACCTGGAAAAGATTAAAAAATTTGCTATAAAAGATCCTTTTATTTTTTCTCAGTATATGTCTACTGATTTTGAGTTTCCTTTATCTACAATGCACAAGGAATGGCATGATAAGATAACAAAAAATAGGTTTGTTGTTATAACATCGCCTAAAGACCACCGTAAAACTACTTCTATTTCAGTAGAAAGATGTTTATGGGAATTAGGTAATAATAAAGACTTAAGAATAAAAATTATAAGTCATTCTGATGATTTATCATGTAAAATATTATCAGAGATTAAAGGTCATATATCTAAAGAGGGTGGTAAATACCATGATATATTCCCAGGTATAACAGATGAAGGTGCTTTATTATGGTCATCATCAAAAATTCGGCTGGCGGGTTCTAAAATTCGTAAAGATTCATCTGTAGAAGCTTGTGGTGTATTAGCATCTGCTACTGGTGGTAAAGCTGATTTAGTCATCTTTGATGATGTTGTAAGTTTTAAAAATGCTATACTCAACCCTAGTATGAGGCAACAAGTAATAGATGCATTTTTTGGTAACTGGATGGATATACGTAGTGGCCCTGAATCTAGAATTATATATGTAGCAACACCGTGGCATAAAGATGATTTAACTGCAAAGTTATTAAAGACACCTAAAGTTAAATCATATAGATATGCTATAGATGAAAAATTTACACCTGTGTGGCCTGAAAGATGGCCAAAAGAAGCTTTAATAGAAGAATTTAAGTTTAGAGGTGAGATGTATTTTAATCCTGCATTTCGTGGATTGATGATGTCTGAATTTGACAAGACATTTAATAAAGAACATATTCGTGCTTGTTGTTTTCCTAGAGATGAGATTCCTTATCATGATGATAAAGAGAAATATATAGGTGTCGATTTAGCTATAGGTCAAAAAAGTGGCGCTAAGTATACTGTATTATTCTGTTTAGCTTTTGATGAAGAAAAGAAAAGACGCTATCCTGTTGAAATAAGGAGGGGTAAATTTTCTTCACCAGATACAGCAAGAGAACTAATAGAGATGTATAATGATATACAGCCTATAGCTGCTGTTGTAGAAAATAATTTTTATCAACAAGCTATAATAGACTGGTTAGAAGATCTAGAAGGTATTGATATGAATATTGAGCCATTTACAACAGGTGCACAACAAAAAAGAAGTTTAGATTTTGGTGTACCTGCGATGGCTACGGACTTTCAGAATGGTAGATGGATGGTTCCTATGGAAGATGATGAATTTGATTGGGAATTAGAAAAAGGTTGTGGTTGTTCTATTTGTATTTGGATAGAAGAATTATTACAATATCCATATGGTACATATTCTGATACAGTTCTAGCATGTTATTTGGCAGTACAGGGAAGTAAAAAATATTCAAGTGAAGGTATCAATAGTAGAGGTGGTTTTGCTAGTTGGTCTATGGGTTAAAAGGAACTATATATGGCAAGAAAAAAGAAAATAGAAAATAATAATGGTTTTCATGTTTTAGATTATGATGGTAAAGAAATTCCAATGGATTTTGGAGAAGCTCTTGAGGCTGTAAAAAATTATTCAGCAGAAGTAATAGGCGAGAAAACAATACGATTATCTGAAAAATTAATAGATGGTAATGGGTTTGCAGTTCAACGTGGATGGAGAGATGATCATTCAACTAGTTCAGAATCTTGGACATATTCCCCTAGTGATATAAAAAGGGATTCTTTGTTATCTTTTGATACTTTAAGAGAAATATATCGTAGATCTTCTCATGTAAGACCAGCTATTGATAGTATAGTTAAAGAAATAGCACATTTACCTATAAAAATAGATGGTCGTGGTAAAGCTAGAGTAGAAGATTTTATAAATAGACCTAATATATCAAAAGAAACTTGGCCAACTTTATTTCATTCATTTCTTATTGATCTATTAGTATTAGATCAAGCTATTATTGAAAAAGTAAGAAATATAAATGGTGATATAGTAGAGATTTATGTAAGAGATGCTTCACAATTTAGACCTATGCTAGATTCTTCGCGTTCTTATATATGCTATTTTAAACAGGATTTAGTTGATAGAGCAGGTAGAGTGAAATCATCTATATCTCATGATGTAGATGATTTAATTTGGGTTAGACAGTTTCCTAGAAGCTATTCTAGTTATGGTACTCCAATAATAGAAACTATTATAGATGAAGTATCAGCATTAATGTTCTCTTCTAAATCTATAGCTAAATATTTTGTTGATGATGAAATACCACCTGGTATTTTACATTTAGAAACAATAGGTAGAAAAGCCTATGAAAGAGCAAAAGCTCAATTTGAGGCTAATCGTGGTGAGTCTGGTAAAAAGAGAATTAATGTTATAGATAATGTTGGGAGTGCTGGTTGGGTATCATTCACTAGACCTTTTAGAGAGATGCAATTAGCAGAGCTTACATTGATAATAGAACAAACGGTAAATAAGAATTTTGGTGTTAGTTCAGCTGATTTAGGTGATGCTCAAGGTTTAACACGTGCCACAGTAGATAGGTTATATAAAACTGGAAGATCTAAATTATTTAGACCTCTTGTTAATTTAATTGCAAATAAATTAAATAAAGAATTAATTAGTGAAATATCACCTAATGCAAAATTAAGTTTTGTATTAGAACCTGTAGTTGATGCAAGTACAGCTCGTGAGATGTCTGATGCAGGTATTATAACTAAAAATGAAGCAAGAAAAGCATTAAATTTTGATCCAGTTCCTGGTGGTGATAGATTGGCTGTAAGGGTAGGAAATCAATATCTTGTATTAGATGATGATGGTGGTGTTCCTACTGGTATTTCTAATAATGAAATATCTAATACAGAACCTACAGCATTAGAAGATAATAATATATCTGATGAAAGTAGTGATGATGTAACAGATAATGTTAATGAAATTGAAAAACCAGAAAAGAAACCAGAAAAGAAACCTAAAAAGAAACCTAATGTATAAAAATATATATTGCCCAGTGTGTACTAAAGTAATTGGTACATGTAATCATAGTAGAATAGATATGATAATACATATACTTCAAGCATGGGATGATAGACAAAAAGAACATGATAAAGAACAAAATGATGTATTTAAACATGGCAATATAGACATGATTGGATAAAAATTAATTCATGAGTAATGGTGTTAATGCATTAAGGACAAGACAAAGATATCCTCTTGATTTAAAGGTGGCTATGTCAAAGGTGAGGATAAGTGAATACTATAAGAAACGTCATGGTAAAGTTTATGTAGCTTTTTCTGGTGGTAAAGATAGTACAGTTTTATTACATTTAGTAAGGTCTTTATATCCAGATATACAAGGTATATTTTGTGATACAGGATTAGAATTTCCTGAAATAAGAGAGTTTGTAAAGACTGTTCCTAATATTGAATGGATTAAACCTAAGATGAAGTTTAAGATGGTATTAGAAAGATATGGGTATCCAGTTGTTTCTAAAGAACAGGCTCAATTTATAGGTGAAATTCAACGTGGTGTTTGTGAAGATGGTATAGAAAGACGTTTACATGGTATAAATGGTAATAGGTCTGGGGTAATTAGTAAGAAATGGCAATATTTAATTGATGCCCCATTTAAAATATCTGATAAATGTTGTGAGGTTATGAAAAAAAGACCTTTTAAGATTTATGAGAAAAATGGTAAATTACCTTTTATTGGTGTTATGGCAGAAGAATCTCTTTTAAGACAACAAAGTTATGCAAAAGATGGTTGTAATAAACCTAATGGTAAACAGTCTAGACCTTTAATGTTTTGGTTAGGTGAAGATATATGGGAATACATAAGACAAGAAAAATTATCGTATTCTAAAATTTACGATAAAGGATTTAGTAGAACTGGTTGTGTATTTTGTGCATTTGGAGCACATTTAGATAAACCACCTGTTGAAAATAAATTTCAAATTATGTATAAAACACACCCAAAACTTTATAAATATTGTATGAAAGGTTTGGGTATGAAAGAAATTCTGGAATATATGAATATTTCAGTAGAACCGAAAAAGGTTTAAAACAAAAGAAAGAGGAAATAATTATGGGAATAAAGAAAAGTTTTTCAAAGGAAGAAGGTATTGATGATAGACCTGAAACATTTGATTTAAGTACAAATATTGAACTTAGTACTTTAAGTGATGAAGATCTACTTTTTAGAGAGTCAATAGTTAAATCCTTTTATGAAATAGTTGTAAGAACTGGTAAACCTGTTTACGGATTTAGTAAATCTGATTTAGAAAAGAAATATGCTGAAATTGTAAAAGAATTTGAAGCTAGGGGTAGAAACTATTTAGTAGAACTAGATAGAAGTATGGAAGATAGTGGAGATGATTCAAAAAAGGAAATTTCTAAACAGGAAAAGTTAGGTAGTATTGGTAATATCAAAGGGGTTGATTTTAGTTCTTTATTGGAAATAAAAAGATATGCAGAAGAAGATGGTAAGAATATAATAGAAGGTATTGCAACAACTGCAGATTTAGATGTTGATGATTTATATATATCAGAAAGTGCTTTAATCGGTGCTGAAAATGATCTTAAAAAGTATACAACTCTTTTATATAATCACGACAGGGATAAAGAAATAGGTAAAATATTAGAAGTTAAATATGTACCTGAAGAAAGGGCTTTATGGATAAAAGCTCTAATTTCTAAAACAGTTCCAGATATTTGGCAGAAAATCAAAGAAGGTGTTCTTAATAAATTTAGCGTAAGTGGCACTGCTTTAGATTTTACAGAGAAATTTATTAAGGGTTTAGATAAAGTAGTTCAATATGTAAACCAAATAAGGTTATTTGAAACATCTTTGGTAACAGTTCCAGCAGATCCGTCTTCTAGAACGTTAGCATGGTATGTTGAAAAGTCGTTAGGTAAACAATTTAATAAGGAGAATAGTATGTCTACTAAGGAAAAGAAGGTAAAGAAAAGTAAAGATGATAACATAAAAAAAGATGTTCATCAAATTGAAATTCTTATTTCATCTGTAGAAGATGCTTTAAGTACTGAAGATAAAGAAATTCAAATTAATGCACTTAGAAGTGCACTTGATTTTCTTAAAACATCTTTAGAATTAGAGAATAAAGTAAAAACAGATGAAGAAGCTCGTGGAAAAGTAGATACTTCAGGTATTAGTATAGATGATGTAAAGAAAGCTATGACTGAGTGTTTGTCTACAAGTTTTAATGAGCTAAAAGAAACTCTTGAAGCATTTGCTAAATCTGTTTCTGAAGTAGCTAAAGCTAAAGCTGATGAAGAAGTTGCTAAAGCTAAAGATGAAGCTAAAGAAGAAGTAGAAGAAGTTAAAGAGGAAGTTGCTAAAGCTAAAGAAGAAGTAGAAGAAGTGACTAGGGCTAAAGAAGAAAATGATGAAGAAGTCGCTAAAGCTAAAGAAGAAGAAGATAATAAAATATCTGAACTTCAAAGATCATTAGACTCTTTATCTACTTTAGTTAAAGATACGCTTCCAATAAGAAAAGGTGTAGGTTCAGAGGAACATAAGGAAGATAATAGAAAATTAACGTCAGAGGATAAAAACCTTGCAAGATCTGAAAAGATGAGTAAGATGGATAATCCAGGTGATAAATTAAGGTATATGTTTGATTTAGCTGAAGAAGAATTAGTTGAAGCTGAAGAAAGCAGTAAGTAAAATTCATTTAAGGAGAGATAATTATGAGTGAAAAAAATTGGCAAACAGAGATTAAGAGGTCTCTTGATTATGCTGGTACATCTGGTGTTCTTATTCAACCAGAAGTTGACAAGGTGATATCAGAAATTATAGAGTATAAAAATCCTCTTAGGCAGAACATACCTAGAAAACAGAGAAATTCTGATTCTTGGTTGTTAAATAGAAGGAGTGCTGCTGCTGGAAATACAGTTGCACAATGGATAGCTGATACAGCAGAACCAGATACAGATCGCGGAGCATATTCTAGGGTAACCTTTCAATTTAGAACTCTTCTCGCAAGAGGTAAGGTAACTAGATTTGCAAAGGATGCTGGTAGAAGTTATAAAGATTTAGTTGCAGAAGAAATTGAAGCAAGAGGTAGAGCATTCAAAGATATGGAAGAAACTGCCATGTTCTATGGTAATAATACTTCCAATAGTAATCAGCCTGATGGTTTGAATACTTTAATTACAGGTAGTCAAAGAATTGCTCAAGGTACTACTCTTGGTGGAAGTGCTCTTACTGTGGCTAAGTTAGATGAGACTATTGACGCATGTGCTGGTGCACCTGATGTAATAGCAACTTCTAAATCTGGTAGGAGAAAAATTAATGCCTTATTGCAGAGTCAGCAAAGATTTATTGATTCTGTAGAAGTAAAGGGTGGTTTTAGAGTTATGGCATATGATGATATACCTGTCTATGCTTCTACTAATGTATTAAATACTTACTATTGGGATGGTACAAATCAATTGGGTGCTACTGGTGATACTACAAATATATTTGTTGTAGACACTAATGAGTTCTGGGTTGGTTATATGAATGATGTTTCAGTTACTCCTTTGAGTAAAAATAGTTCACAGTATGATGAATTTGACATCTATTCTGATGAAGCTTTTGTTATGGCATCTACAGTCCATCATGCAACATTAGAAGGTATTAATGCGTAGTAACAAAGTTCTAGTTTTAAAATGGGGGAAACCAACATTAAATATTTAATGTTGGTTTCTCTCTACATTTTTATAGTTATAATTGGAGAATTTATAATGAAAAAATTAATTATTATTTGTGCTACAATTTTATTTTTAGCTGGTTGTAGTCTTTCAGGATTAGATTTAAAAGTAGATGAAGCTACCACAGACAAAGCATCAGCAACTGTTGAAAAAGAAAAGTAGTATAATTTAAGGAAACCATATGAAGAAAAAAAGATTTGAAGTTAGATGTCCAGTCATTTGGAGTGATGTGGATTCTTTTCTAGAAAATACATATGATGAAGTTGTACGAATAGAAAAAGGTAAAGGATTCTGTGATAATCCAAATACTGCTGAACGTTTAAGAAAATTTGGGTATACTGTTGTAGATACAGAAAAAGAAAAATAAAATTTTAAATAAGGAGAAATAGTTATGATGAAGGGTTGGAAAACATGGGCAGCTGCTGGATTAGCAGCAGCAACAGCAGCATTAGTTAGTTTAGGTTATCCTGATATAGCTAAAATAGTTGGAGTTGTAGCTGGGGGTTTTGGTATTGTTGGTATAGGTCATAAAATTGAAAAGAACATACTGAAGTAATTATATATACATATCATTTTGATATTTATAGGATTTATTGGAGATAATAATGGCAAATTATGCTACTGTAGCTGAAGTAAAATCTTATTTAGATATATCTGGTACGGATGATGATACGTTACTTGGTACTTTTGTTGCATCTGCATCTAAAAAAATAGATGAATTTATAGGGTATACATTTGAAGTTGAATATGGTGTAGATGAAACACAGTATAATGTTGCAGATATGGATATAGTTGTCTTAAAAAAATTTCCTTTAGTTGGTATATCTAGTATAGAATCTGGTGTTGACTATAAAAGCATAGATGATGTGGGTATATTAGTATTGGATAATAGATTCACAGGTGATTTTAGTTTAAGTGTATCTTATGGTCAAAATCCACCTGATATAGTTAAAACAGCCTGTATGGAAATAGTTAATCTATTTTGGAGTAGAAGAAAAACTATAGGGCTTAAATCTATGCGTATTGGGGATTTCTCTATGACAGCAAGCTCTTCCTTTCAGACCGATATGAAAGAAATATTAAATACTTTAATTGAGTATCGTGATATTAATTTTGCAAGAAAATCCCCTTTATATAATCAAATGATATGACTATAATAAATAGGTTTTTTACTGATTCATTTACACTAGAGACCATTACATCTGGTCTTACCACATTAAGTTCACTAGGACAAACAAATTCAGTTCCTCTAACTTTTGATGAAAATAATTTAGGTGTTAGATTAGCAGGATTTAGTACAGGTTCTGGTACAGTTACATTACATGGTAGTGCAATAGAATCTTTGACATTTCCAAATAATGGTGAATTAATTACATTAAATACTTTTACTTCAATATCAACAATATCATTAATTAATTTGACAGATGAGTCTACAATTGGTACAATAGATATATTCTTAAGTACAAATGCTGGAGCACCTATAGAATTTAGATCAATACAAGGTACATATAAAGGTAGAATTAGTAGGAGAGAAAGAGATTTTACACATGGTTTTTCTGGTATAGAAATTAGTACATCACCCATATTATTTACTTTATATAGCGTTCCTGCAACTGTTAAAGATTATATTAGAGTAATAGGTAGAACATTTGAAGTTATAAGTATTAATTATCCGTCTGATATTTACGGAAATATTGATCACCAAGAAATTGAGTTGGGTGAATTATCTGGTACATAGTAAACTATTATAATAGTTAAAAATATCTGTGCAAAATATCTGTGCAAAATATCTGTGCAAAATATCTGTGCACAAAATAAATATTTATTTTATGAAAGGAAGGTGGAGGTGGATAGTATTAAATATAGTATAATAATACCAACAAGTTCAAATTTTAATCATTTATTAGAAACGTTGTCTTATGTTAAAGAAGGATCAGATTCAACAGAAACAGAAATTATAGTAGTTAATAATGCTTCTATAGATAATACTGAAGCATATTTAAAGGATAATTCAGATATTGTATCTATTCATAATACTGAAAATTTAGGTTTTGGTAAAGCCATAAATATGGGTATTAAGATAGCTAAGGGTGAGTGGATAGTTATACTTAATGATGATGCCTTAGTTCCAGTTAATTTTTTAAAGAAGTTTAGTGCTGATTGTAAAGAATATGAAAGAATTTCTGGTACGAAACCTGCATCTATAGCAGCTCCTATGTCTAATTATGTGGGTATGAATGTACAGCAAGAAAAGTGTGATGATAGGAAATTATTTGAAATAACTGCAAAACAAATATATACAGATAAATATAGACAAGTAATACCTGTTGGTATAGTATCAGGATTATGTTTATTTGTAAATAAGGAAGTATTTGATAAGATAGGTTTATTTGATGAAAGGTTTTTTGCAGGTTGTGAAGATTTAGATTTTTGTGTTAGGGCTTATGAAGCTGGATTTGTTACTGTAGTATGTAAAGATATTTTTGTATTTCATTATGGTTCAAGAACTATAGATAGAATACCAGAGTTAAAAAGAGGCACTGCACATGTAATTGACTTATTAAAGAAATATGAATATAGAAAGACACATAAACAAACTTTAGGTATAATTTATAGAGTTAAATTAAGAAATAATTATGATATAGAAATATTTCTTAGATCACTAGAAAAAAGTTCTACATTTGCAGATCATATATTTATTCTTGATGATGCTTCACCTATGAAGATAAAGCAAGAATTAAATAAAATATCTATAAATACAGAAGATGGTTCATTAAAAGAAATAGAATTACTTTGTAAAATAACATTAAAACAACATGATAGAAGTTTTGATGAAAGACGTGATAGGAATGAACTTCTTATAATGGCTAAAGATGCTAAGATGGATTGGGTATTTTCTTTAGATGCTGATGAAGTTGTTGAAGATAAAGTAAATAGAAAATATATAGAAAAATTAATTAATACACCAGATCCAATGTGTCAGGCTTATGCTGTACATTATTATACATTTTGGAATGATGAAGAACATTATAATGCAGGTGATGTATGGAAAAATATGCACGGTAATAGGTTAGTTAGGTTAACAGGTGATCCTCATATATTTTTAGGTTCTAAAAGTACTTTTCATGTTGGTAATATACCTTTTACACCAGGAGATTTATCTAGGACATCTTCTATTAGAATAAAACATTATGGGTATGTACATCCAGAACAAAGACAGAGAAAATATGAGTGGTATGAGAAGATGGATACTGATAAAAATCCTCTTCTTATAGGTCATAAGGATTATAGTCATTTAATAAGAGAAAATCCTCTTATATTAAGAGATTGGAAGGAAGATAGTACTATTAGTCTGTGTACTATTATGAGAAATGAAGAATCATCTTTATTTGATTTTTTAAGATCATATACACCATTTTTAGATGAAACTATAATAGTGGATACAGGTTCTACAGATAATAGTATATATTTAGCAGAGTTATTTGATTGTAAAGTTATACAAAAAGAATGGAATGATTCGTTTTCAGATGCAAGAAATGAAGCATTAAAAAATTCAAGTTCAACATGGATTCTTCATATGGATATAGATGAACATTTTGAAGATATAGTTACATTAAGAAGAATGTTGGATACTGATTTAGATGCTTATATGTTTTATGTAAATAATTTACTGAGGGATAATAAGTATTCTTTATCTGAAACAATAAGGTTATTTAAGAGGCATTGTGGATTTGAATATACTGGTTATGTTCATGAAACTATTAATTCTAATGGACATATTAATGTTGGTAGAGCTCCCATGAAAATATTCCATTTTGGTTATCTAAAATCAGAACAAGACCTTAAAACTAAAATGCAGAATTACTTCAAGATGAATCAAAAACAGATAGAAGATTTTCCAAAAGATCCAAGACCTAGGTATGCTATTGCAATACATTATCTTGAAGAAGGTTTTGTTGATAAAGCTGAAGAAAATCTATTACAGGCATCTGAATTAGATAATAAATTTTATCAATGTAATAAAGATTTAGGGTATTTATATCTTAATAAAGCTATAGTATATTTTGATAAAGTTGTTAATACTTTAAGACCAGAACATCCATTTCATAGATTATGTGGTGAAAATATACATATTATTAATGATATGGTAGGTGATAAATCTCAAGTTGCTCAAGGGCACCTTGAAGGTTTAGTATAGGAAAAAAATTATGGCTAAAACTTATGAAACATCAACTGATAAAGGTAATAGTAAAGAATATGCAAAGTTGGCAAATAATTTAAATAATTTTATGTATGTTATGATGGATGAATTTTCTTCAGGTAAGAAGAAAAAAGCATTTCCAACAAAGATGGTTAATGAATTTAATAAGATATTTTATAAAGAAGTAAGAAAAAATGCATCATTGACAGATCATTCATTATCAGATCTTAAACAAATGGGACATCCTTATGCTAAGAGTAAAAGTCTAACAGGTACAAAACAATGGACAAAAAAACAAAAAGACAGACCAGCTACTGAAGGACTATATAGAGAAGGAAAAAGAAGAGGTACATTAGGACATACAAAGTGGTTTGTACATAAACAATCAGGTACTCTTTATGAAAATATTGTTATAATACCACCAAAATCTGTTAAGCATGGTATAACTGAAAGTTTTGTTGGTGTTATGAAACAAGCAGTTCCGTATATAGATGATATTATTTATGGAACTAAAAAGATGGTAGCTAGAGACTTTTTTCAAAAATCAATGCCAGAAGCAGAAAAAAAAGCTAATAAAGAGGTAACAAAAGGTATTAATGCTGTTTTTGAACAAGTTTCTAAAAAGATATCTAAAAGAACAAGAAAAAGTTGGGCATAATAGAGGGGAAATAAATTATATGAATAAAGTATTATTAAAATATGGTGGTACAAGAGTTGGAGATATGTTTCATGCAATACCTTTGCTTAAAGCTTTACAGGATAAAGATATAAGTGTTGATTTAGTGCATGGTAAATATGAGTCAGATGCAGCAAAATTATTACAATATATGGGTTTAGTTCATATACTACATTCTGATGAATTTATTGATGGTCATATAAATACTGATATGGAATCTATTAAAAGATTTTTATCTCATATAGGTAATAAATATGATGATAATTATAACTCTATTATATATCCAAATCCAGAGTTTAATGGCTTATTTAGTTTCAGTAAAGATTTAGGTGTAGATATAGATTCTGTTCCGTGGGCAACTGGTAATATACCAGATGTTATAGTAGGTGATTATAATACTACAATAGATAGTTGTATTAAAGATATAGGAGAAGTTTTTATAGGTGTACAACCAGCTTC
>CALBXV010000008.1 GCA_937890045.1 uncultured archaeon | reverse complement strand
GAGACGGATTTAGACGATATTCTAAAAGAGGAAAGTTGAGATAGTTTATATTTATAAATGATATAGGAGAAGTATATTATGATGCGACAACCTTTTGAAAAACAAAAAGGTAGTAAAGTAAAAAAATTATCACCTGATATGTTAAATTATCTTGGTATTTCTAATAAACCTAAGCCAGAAAAAGAAATTAAGATGTTTAAAGATGGTCATGGTGAAGAACATCCTATATCTTATGAGGGATATTTAATGATTGAACGATATTTAAATCCTAAATTTCCATCTCAACAAGAATTAGATAGACGTAAAAAAGTTAAAAAATTAGAACAGAGACGACTATTAGCTGAAGTACAAAGATTAGCATGGGAACGTAAATATGGTAGACGTAGGGTTAAGGGGTCTGGTATAGAACGGACAGAAGGTGAAATAGAAGCATTACAAACAGATTACGAGTTACAATATGGAATTGGTCTATGGCAGATCGGTGATTCCTTTATTGTACAATAAGAGGTGAATTATGGCGAAACAAGGTAGAACAACATTAAAAGGTTATTTTGAAACAGGAGATCAACCCACAGAAGATCAGTTTGCAGATACTATAGATAGTTTTCTTAATTTATCCGCAACTGGTACTGAGCAAATGGATGGAGTTTTAGAAGTAAGTGGTTCTTCGGCCGCTGTAAATATTGCAGGTCCTACAGCAGGAACATTAGTAGATGTAGATTCAGCTACAGTATCACATATAGTTCACATTTCAGGCAATGGAGCAATCCAATTATCAGGTTCGTTACAAGTATCAGGAAGTTATAATGGAGACGTAAGTAGTTCAGCAGATTCAACTGGTTCATTTGGACTTATAGAAGCAGGTGGAAGTGGTTCAGCGGCTGGTATTGTATTACAATCCCCAGATGGAAGTAGGTTTAAGTTGACTGTGAATAATGCGGGCAGTTCCAGTTTAGCAGCAATGTAAAGTAATTAGGAGATAGATAATGTTAAAGATGAAAGATTTGTTAAAAGAACACAGTATATCAATCGCGGGTGGATTGGTCACTCAGAAACCAGTAGCAACAGCTTCAACTATAAAATTAGCTCCACTTGTCAAGGAAAAATTTGGTGAAGTTGAAGAGGAAAGAGAAATAGATGTTGAAGGGTTTATGGGAGCAGTATCTAATTTTGGAAGTTTAGGCAAACAAATTTACAGAGAAGGTAATCTCAGAGATGTAGCTAAAACTCTTTCTGAATTGGCAGTAACTGCAAGAGCACATACTCTTCGTGAGACTGATGATTGGTTTGATAAAGTTACGGTTAATCGTAATATGAAAGAACTTACTAATCTTTCAAAATCTTTTAATAAGGTAGCAACTGAAGCACAGTCACTTCAAGAAAGAATGAGTGGTCTTTATGAAGATATGGGACACCTTCTTAGTAGGTATTATGAGATAAATGAGGAGAGTGGTGATAAAGAAGCATACCAGAAATTTTTCCAAATGGCTCTTTCAAAATTTGGTGTAAGTTCACCAGACGAGTTTGGGAGTGATGAAGAGAAGAAAGCTTTTTATGACTATGTAGATAAAAATTGGGAAGCGGATAACGAAACGGACTAAAAAGTTTTATGATTGATGTCGAAGTACATAATAATAATATAGATAGAGCATTAAGAGACCTGAAGCGAAAGGTTAAGGATTCAGGTCTTTTTTTAGAGTTAAGAAAGAAAGAATTTTATACAAAACCGTCTGAAATTAGACGGGAAGTACGGGCTAGAGCAAGAACCCGAGCAAAATATCAAGATTTAAAGGAAAAAATCGACAATAATTACTGATTTTCAGTTGTTTTTGTTTAGTTGTATATACTTATATAAAAGAATACATTACCAGCCATTCCGGCAAATATCATGTAATGTACCAGTAAATTAATCTTATTAAAGTTCTTAATAACTTTATTAAATCCAAATCAAAACACAAGAAACATTTTAAAATTGGAACATTAGTGTTCCAGGTCGAAATTAAAATGAAACTAAAATAGTGGAGATATTAAAATGGATGATCTTTTAAAAGAAGCTATTGCTGACGCAAAAGCTGTTAGAGAAACCGCTCTAGCAAATGCAAAAATCGCTTTGGAAGAGGCTTTTACACCCCGTTTGAAATCTATGCTTTCTCAGAAAATCCAGTCTGAAGCCGGAGAGGATGAAGAGTGGGAAGAAGAGGGAGAAGATGAAGAAGGTGGTGAAGAAGAACCTGAAATCGCTGTAGAACCTGAAGCTGGTGAAGAAGCAGAAGAGTATGAAGACGAAGAAGAGTTTGAAGCTCCTGCAGAACCCGCAGCTGAAGAAGAGGAAGAGGAAGAGCCTGAAATAGAAGAAGAAGGCATAATCGAAATCGATGGTGTTAAATATGCACCAGTTGTACAGGAAGATGATGAAGAACCTGTTGCAGACGAAGAGGAAGAGGAAGAAGAAGGTGCAGAAGATGTAGGTGAAGACTTAGATCTAGAAGCAATTCTTCGCGAGTTAGAAGATGAAATTAACGAAGAAGATGATGAAGAACCTTCTGATGCTGAAGAAGAAGATGAAGAAGAAGTACAAGTTGAAACTGTCGATGTTGATGGTAAAACTTACTACAGATTTTCTGAAGACGCTGAAAACTTAGAAGAAGGCGAACTTGATTCTAATTCTGAAGATCATGATTCTAAAGCAGATTCATCTGATATAGGCGCAGGCGACAACAAAGTCGATGATGAATCAGGTCAGGCAGACATTGGACAGGGTCCGGAAAAAGCTTCCGGTGCAAGTTCACCTCCAGAAGGGCATGAAGGCGAAGATGAGGAAGTTGATGATCTCGTTGATCATGTTAAAAAGGAAGGTGGAACTGTTGAAGAAGTAATCGACCTTGAAGATGTCTTAGAGGCACTTTCAGAACAAGACGATGATGAGGATGAAGAAGAAGCTGATACAGTAGAATCTCTTTCTTCCGATCTCGAAGAGCATCGTAGAGTGGTTAGATATCTTCGTTCTAAGTTGAACGAAGTTAATCTGCTCAACGCTAAACTTTTATTCACAAACAAACTATTTAGAGCACATGGTTTGAGTGAAGACCAAAAGTATAAAGTCGTTGAACAATTTGATAGAGCACAGACACTACGAGAGGTTAAGTTGGTTTATGCAACTTTATCCGAATCGTTCAGTGTAGGTGCTAAACGAGAAATTAAAGAAAGTAAGGGAGCAGCTTCCAAGCCTGTTTCTTCAACAAAACCTTCTAGAGAACCTGAAGTTCTTCAAGAGGGAGCTGAGTTGAAAGATAGGTTTAAGAAGTTAGCGAACATTCTTTAATTTATTTATTATGGAGAAAATATCATGGGTAATTTAAAATCGATTGAAGGTATGATGGATGGATACAACCCGCATCGTCAGCTTCTTGAGCAAACAAGAGGATTGGTGAAAAAGTGGGAGCCAACCGGACTGTTGGAAGGAATCGATGACGACACAAAATTACATGGAATGTCTGTTCTTCTTGAGAACCAGGCACGTCAGTTGATTGATGAAGCATCAAAGACGAGCACTGAGTCTAACAAAGAGGAATGGTCTGGTGTTGCTTTGCCGTTGGTTCGTAGAATCTTCGGTGAGTTGGCAGCACAGGATTTTGTTTCTGTTCAGCCGATGAATCTTCCTTCGGGACTGATTTTTTACCTCGATTTCAAGTATGGTACAGCACAGCCTGGATTTGATAAAAATACTAACGTATTTGGTGTCACTTCAGGAAGTGGTGATCCTACTGATGGTCTCTATGGTGCAGGCAAATTTGGATATTCTATCAACGAAGCCGGAACTACCGTTTCTACGGGCCTACAGACAGGTTCGGTTGGAGCCGCTAGCTGGTCTATGGTTGATTATGAACCTTCACTTTCGTCCTCACTTAGCGATCTTAAGTTTGTAAGGTTTACACATTCAGACCTTACAACCCCCGATCATGATGGTATTAGAGCTTTTGAAATCTCAGGAAGTACAGCCCTTACGGCTTACTATCCTGCATATACGAAACGTGTTAACGCACAGGGTGCAGCAAGACCCAGTGACGGAGCCGCGTATCAGTTTATTGTCAAGGAAGCAGCCGGTACAACGGAAAACGGCTTCCATGTCAGATATCACAAAGCACCTGGTGCCACAACTCGTGGTGATTTCGAGGATACTCCTGCAGAACCAACTGCAACTGACTTGGGTATTCCACAGATCGATATCCAGATGAGATCCGTAGCCATTGTGGCAAAAACTCGTAAATTAAAGGCTGTCTGGACTCCAGAACTAGCACAAGACCTCAACGCTTATCATAGTGTTGACGCCGAAGCAGAACTTACAAGTCTGTTAAGTGAATACATTTCGATGGAAATCGATTTGGAAATCCTTGATATGCTACTTGCTAACGCATCTGCTAAGAGCGAACAGTGGAGTGCAAGACCTGGATATGAATACAGCTCGTTAAGTAACGTATTTGAAGAGTCTTCGGGCAATTCAAATGCTTACACAAAAGGCGAGTGGTTCCAGACTCTTGGAAACAAGATACAGTCTGTAAGCAACTCAATTCATCAGAAGACACTACGTGGAGGTGCAAACTTCATCGTGGTAAGTCCTGAAGTTGCAACTATCCTCGAATCAATTCCTGGATATGCAACAACTTCAGATGGTGATTCTACAAAACAACAGTACGCAATGGGCGTTCAGAAGGCTGGACTGTTAAATAACAGATTCAACGTCTATAAGAACCCGTATATGTTTGAGAATGTTGTTCTTTGTGGTTTCCGCGGAAGTAATTTCCTCGAAACCGGAGCTGTTTATGCACCGTATGTGCCTCTAATTATGACACCTCTCGTTTACGATCCAGTCAACTTCACACCTAGGAAGGGGGTAATGACCAGATACGCAAAGAAAATGGTCCGCCCGGAATTCTATGGTAAGGTAGTTGTCGCGGATGTGAACTATGTGTAGTAGCTATTAGGCAAATAGGGATCACATCATTGTGATTTAAAAAGGGTGAGAGTTTTTCTCACCCTTTTTTTATGCTTTTATATTTATTAGTGAATTAGACTATTTATATTCTCTGGAGTAATAATACATGGCAGATAAAAAGATAACCCAATTAACAGAATTGGCGGCCAGACCCGATTACAATATAGATGTAATACCTATTGTAGATTCTGGGTCAGCTTCGTCTTCAACCAAAAAAATATCAAGACACAACTATATTCCTGAATTAAACGTCACTACAGGATCTGCTACGGCAAGTAAAGCCTTAGTTTTAGATGAAAACAGTGATATTAAGGATTTACGGACTATTAGTGCAAGTGTAACTTCAACTGCATCATTTGGTAGGTTTATGGCAGCAGGAAATTCCAATTTTAGTGGTAATATCACTATTGGTGGAAATCTTAATATTGGAGATGCTAATACTGATTATGTTGTAGTACAGGCAGATTTAAGTTCAAGTTTAAGACCGAATAATGATAATGCATTTGATGTAGGAAGTACGGCTTTATCTTGGAAAAATGTTTATTTTAAGAGCAACATAAGTGGTAGTTCAGCAACAACCGCTTCATTTGGTGCACTTACATCTCCAGGCGGAGTTCTTTCAACACTTATTCCAGCTGTATCTGATGGTGCAGCACTTGGAACTACTTCTAAGATGTGGAGTGATTTGTTCTTGGCAAGTGGTGGAGTTATTAATTTTAATAATGGGGGAATAACATTTACTGAAACAAGTGATGTTATGGTTGTTACTGGTGGTAATACCCGAGTAGATAGATTAGAAATAGATAGTGCTAATGATTATTTAGATGTTTCTACTGATTTGCAAGTTATATCAGCTGCTGATATTACATTAAATCCAGGTGGTAATAATGTTAAACCTGGTGGAGATAGTCAAGATGATTTGGGAGTAGATGGAACAGCGTGGAGAAAATTATTTGTAGATGATATTGATTTAAATGGTCAAGGACGTATTGATTTAGATGCGGATGCTGATACTTCAGTTAGATCTTCAGCAGATGATGTAATTACATTTGAAGCAGGAGCAGCTGATATTGCTCAAATGACTTCAACTATGGCAATATCAGGGTCATCAGCTTCAACTGGTTCGTTTGGTTATTTAAATGTAGATGGAGATACTGTAATTGGTGGTAATATTACACTTGGAGATGCAGCAACAGATGCTATTAGTATAAGTGCAGATTTAACTTCACATTTAATACCAAACACAGATAATACATATGATCTTGGTAGTGCAGCTCAGAGTTGGAGACAGGTTTATGCTATAGGTAATGTAAGCAGTTCAGCAACTTCAACAGGTTCATTTGGTAATTTGTATGTAGATGATGATGCTCTTATAAAAGACAGAGTATATTTTAATGATTTTGGGGGAGAATATATTAGTGGTGATGGCACTGATCTAAATTTAACATCAGGAGCTGATATTAATATTCCAGCTGATATAGGTTTAACCTTTGGAAACGATGGTGAAATAATTGAGGGGAATGGCACTGATTTAACAATTAAAGGCGGTGATATAAATATTACTGCAGAATCTGATGTAAATATACCTTCTGGTATTGGGCTTACCTTCGGAAATGATGGTGAAAAAATTGAAGGAAATGGAACAAAATTAGACATTGCAGCATCTGAAATTGATTTTTCGATTGAAGCCACCGGTGATATAAATATCGGATCTAGTATCGGACTTACTTTCGGGGATGATGGTGAGAAAATTGAAGGAAACGGAACAAGG
>CALBXV010000007.1 GCA_937890045.1 uncultured archaeon | reverse complement strand
TTTACATATGCTGGGCTAAGACAAATAGTTGACAAATATCTTGTTCAAGATAGAAGTAATGGTAAACTATATGAATCACCACAGTATATGTATATGTTGATTGCAGCTGTTTTGTTTAAAGAATATCCAGAAGAAACGAGGTTACAATATGTCAAAAAGTATTACGACGCTATTTCACAATTTAAAATTAATATCCCCACCCCAATTATGGCTGGTATTAGAACTCCTTTACGTCAGTTTGCGTCTTGCGTTCTTGTTGATGTTGACGATTCTCTTAACAGTATTTTTAGCTCTGACATGGCTATTGGTCGTTACGTTGCTCAGCGTGCTGGAATTGGTATCAATGCTGGTAGAATACGAGGATTGGGGAGCAAGATACGAGGAGGCGAAGTACAACATACAGGAGTCATCCCATTTCTTAAAAAGTTTGAGTCTACAGTACGTTGCTGTACTCAAAACGGCGTTCGAGGTGGTTCTGCAACGGTTCACTTCCCAATATGGCATCAAGAGATAGAAGACATACTTGTTCTCAAGAACAACAAAGGCTCAGAAGACAACAGAGTTAGAAAACTAGACTATTCAATTCAGATATCTAAACTATTCTACGAAAGATTTCTTAGAAATGAAGATATCACATTATTCTCACCACATCTGGTGCCAGGTTTATATGAAGCTTTCGGCACTGATGAATTTGATGAACTATATGAGAAATATGAAAGAGCTTATTCTATTCCTAAAGAGAAAGTAAATGCTCAAGAACTGTTTATGAAACTACTCAAAGAGAGAGCTGAAACAGGTCGAATTTATATAATGAACATAGATCATTGTAACAGCCATAGTTCATTTTGGGAAGATCAAGCGAAGATCAATATGTCTAATCTATGTCAAGAAATTACACTACCCACAACCCCATTGACTAGTCAACATGACGAGGAAGGAGAGATAGCTCTCTGTATATTGTCAGCTATCAATGTTGGCCAAATGACTAATGATCTTAAAGAAATGCCTGAGCTATGTGATTTAGCTGTTAGGGCATTAGATGAAGTAATTGATTATCAGAACTATCCAGTCAAAGCAGCTGAGATATCAACTAAGAAAAGACGAAGTTTAGGGATTGGTTATATAGGTTTAGCTCATTTCTTAGCTAAGAACAAAGTTAAATATGATGATGAAGAAGCTCATAAGCTAGTTCATAGACTGACTGAACATTTTCAGTTTAATCTACTCAAGACGAGCGTTGAATTAGCTAAAGAAAAGGGAGATTGTGATGGTTGGAGTGATACAAAGTATTTCGGTGGACAATTACCTATTGATCATTATAAGAAAGATGTTGATGAAATAGTCAAGCCAGAATATGAGTGTGATTGGGAGAGTTTGCGAGAAGAAATAGTATTACATGGAGTTAGAAACTCTACATTAACGACACAGATGCCGTCTGAGAGCTCCTCTGTCGTGTCCAATGAAACGAATGGTATAGAACCACCACGTGATTACTTGTCAATTAAGAAAAGTAAGAAGGGTCCACTAAAACAGATAGTTCCAGGTTATCCACACTTAAAAAACTTTTATACTCTATTGTGGGACATGAAATCAAATGAAGGCTACATTAAGATTGTAGCGATTATGCAGAAATTTTTCGATCAGGCTATTTCGGGTAATTGGAGCTACAATCCAGAAAACTACCCAAATAATGAAGTTCCGTTATCTGAAATGGCTCAAGATATGTTGACATCATACAAGTATGGATGGAAAACAGTTTATTATCAAAACACATACGACAGTAAAACAGAAGATGAAGTATTAACAGAAGAAGTAGTTACACCAATAGATGATGATGAAGATTGTGAGGCCTGTGCGATATGACAATATTCAATAGAAATAAAGTCAACGCACTTAAAGAACCTATGTTCTTTGGCGAAGCATTAAACACACAACGATATGATGAATTCAAGTATCCCATATTCGACAAATTAACACAGAAACAGTTAGGATTTTTCTGGAGGCCAGAAGAGGTCAGTTTACAGAAAGACAGAAATGATTATCAATCATTAGATGCTGGACAAAAACACATATTCACAGCCAATCTCAAATATCAGACAATGTTAGATAGTGTTCAAGGTCGAGGTCCTGCGTTAGCGCTACTCCCTTATGTCAGTATTCCTGAATTAGAGAGTTGTATCATTGCATGGGATTTCATGGAAAACATTCATAGTCGTAGTTACACATACATTATGAAGAATCTCTATTCTGATCCAAGTGAAGTGTTTGACACAATACTTGAAACTAAAGAAATACTCAGTAGAGCTGAATCAGTTACAAAAGATTATGATGTTTTTATGCAACAAGGGGCTAAATGGATTAAAGATAGAGGAGTAAAGAATACTGACACATTCGAACTCAAGAAAAGATTTTACAAAATGTTAATCAGTATCAATATACTCGAAGGAATACGATTTTACGTCAGCTTTGCATGCTCCTTCGGATTTGGGGAGTTGAGACTTATGGAAGGATCTGCAAAGATTATTTCTCTGATTGCAAGAGATGAATCTCAACACCTAGCAATTACTCAACATATTATCAAGAATTATCAAAAGAGTGAGAAAGATAAACAAATGTTGAAAGTAATGAAAAATTGTGAACAAGAAGTTTACGATATGTATAGCTCAGCTGTTGAAGAAGAAAAAGAATGGGCATCATACTTAATGAAAGACGGTTCTATGATTGGCCTGTCTGAAACTCTATTAGGGAACTATGTAGAATGGATAGCCAATAAAAGACTCAGAGCTATAGGGCTCAAGCCGTTATATGACAGACCAATAAGAACGAATCCACTTCCGTGGACACAGCATTGGTTATCGTCTAGAGGCCTGCAAAACGCTCCACAAGAGACTGAAATAGAATCATATATAATAGGTGGTATCAAACAAGATATCAAGGAAGATACATTTGAAAAATTTAAATTATAAGGAGATATTATGAATTGTTTATCATTTTTACTAACGCTAAGTTTACACTTGGGAATGCAATCAGGATTTAATGAAATAAATCCACACATAAGATGTGAAATAGACAACAACTATAGTACTGGAATGTATTATAATAGTGAGAAGAACATTAGTTTTTATGTGAGTCGAGATTTTAGTATTCGTGAATCAGAAATAGAAATAGGTTTAGTTACTGGTTATAGAGATATCAATGTAATGCCTTTAATAAGATGGAAGAAGAATAATTGGTTCATCGCCCCAACGTATGGAAGAACTTGGTACTATACAGAGTATCCAAATCGGCCTACTGTTTGGTTTGCAGGTGAAAAAGACTATGGAGTTATAATAGGCTATGATTATAAAATAGGGAGAAGAAGATGAAAGAATGGTGGAACAGAATAATACACTACAAATTTCATATCTGGAAAGTGTTTGCTTTCTTGGGTGTATGTTTGGCATTGTGTATATTTGCATTGACTAGATTGATATGAACAAAGCATTCGCAAATGATAAAGGAGTCTTAGATTTAGATAACTTAGTCGAGATATGGGGAAGACCAGGTTGTTCTTATTGTGAGAGAGCAAAACAGATTTGTAAGAAGTTTGGTCTGAACTATATTTATCATCAGTTAGATGAAGATTTCACTAGAGAAGAATTATTAGAGAGATTTCCAGATGCCAAGACATTCCCACAAATTATAGTAGACGGCGAATACATCGGTGGCCATGACGATTTTGTGAAATATAAGAATTCAGTTCTCAAAGATGATTGATTATTACGAAAAAAGAGATATGACTTGTGAAGAATGCGGTTCAATGTTTGAAGTCAAACATGAAATGGGAACCCATTACATTCCACAATACTGTGTATTCTGTGCGGGAGAGATACTCCCAAGAGAAGAACGAATAGATTATGATCAAGAACCATTAATGAATTGACAAATCAGCGAAAGCTGTTATAATAGTATTATACAACATGACTAGATACGAACAATATAGATTAACAAGATATTTTATCTTGGGATTTTGCTTTGGTGGAATTTGGATCAACAGACCTGGATTAGGTATAGACAATCTCAGTCACGGAAGTGGACTGTTTTATCTTTTTGTATTCTTGTTCGTATTCTTTTTAGTCAGATGGTGTTTAAGCCGATGAAGAAGAAACAACTCAAACGAGAGTTTGATTATTATCATAACAAAGTAGAAGAAATGGAACAAGAACGAGAAACAGACAGAAGCTGGGAGCTACAGAAAGCTCTAAAAAAACACAAGAAAATGAAATTGAAATTGAAAGACGAGCTCCATAAGAAATGAGAAAAGAAAGAATATACTTCTTGTTGATGAAACCGTTTACACCCAAGTTTTGGCAAAACTTCTACAAGTATGGATTGTTAGTATTACTGGCTCTGTTTGTAGGATTTTTACTAACAGGCTGTTCGATGCATCAAGAACTAGAACATAGATGTTCAGAAAAATGTAATGAAGTAATAGAAAATCTACAGAACTTTGAGTTTGATTCACAAGCTATAATCTCTAAGTTATTCAAGAGAGAAGTTTGTG
This sequence comes from uncultured archaeon, assembly GCA_937890045.1. Next base: position 65 of record CALBXV010000007.1, on the reverse strand, counting down.
AAGAACCAAATTGTTAAAAATGGAGATATATTGGATTTTGGTGGTTTGTTTTGGGGTTTTAATGT
>CALBXV010000006.1 GCA_937890045.1 uncultured archaeon | reverse complement strand
TTACATTTACCTACAACTATATTTAATTCAGTTCTACATTTAACTGAACAAAATCTTCGATTAACATATGATTTTATTTCTGAACTACAAGTTTCACAAACAAAAACTTTTCTACTATCCTTACCAAGATTATGAGCTGGCTGACCAAGTTTAGCTTTTCTCATCTTTTCTTTTACTAATGGATTTGCCATGGCTAATTTAGTTTTTTCACTAATCAACCTTTTAGTCTTTTCACTTACCTTTATATTTTTCCGCTTAGATATTGTTTCCTTTGAATGTTTGAGACCAGTTAGTGCTTTACTAATCTTTGCTTTAATCTCATCAGTTGCTCTTAATCCATCACCCCCATAGGTTAAATTACATAAATTTTCAATACCATACTTCTCTATCAACTCGATTTCCTTATCATAACATTTTTGTTCATCATTACTTCTGAATATAATTTGATAATCTATATCCCCAACTTTTTTAATCTTATGATAAAGATGTTTGTTTCCACCGTTTGGTAAACTGTCCCTCTGAACATTCCACTCGTGGATATACATTCTTCTTCCTGTACCTTTACCAACATAGAATGGATTGCCTTGTGTATCGTTTAGAGTATATACATAATATTTCATATATATAAATAGTAAAAAGTGAGATAAAACCTTTGTCTTTTATTAAACGAACTTTCATAGTTTTGTTTGTTTGGCCTTACCTGAGCGTGTTTTCATAACCTTTAATAAATATAACCCTGTTTTCTCAAATTAACTAAATTTTCGCTTCCATTTTCTACTATATTCTTTCCGTGCCCATTCTTCTGCTTTTTCTTCAAAAGCGTTGTCATCGTGGAAATCACGACCTTTACCTTCTGCATCTTGTCCAGATTGAGTATATTCCTTTTCGTACCTTTTTGCACCCATTTTTTTTCTATCTTTTGCGTGGTCTATTTCGTGTAATACTGTGATTATAAATTCCTTAACTGAAGGATAACTACTTTTAAGATTAATTATATCTTTTTTCCAATCATAATGTCCCTTGTTTCCACCTCTAACACTACCAAATTTTACTTTAGAACGGAGCCCATAATCTTTTACTAATTGGTCAGCAGTATCTTGATAATCAATTCTTTCTACAAGTAACGATTTGAGTTTTATCATTAGAATACATCACCGGACTGGACATCATCTATTGCCTTTTTGATATCTTTACTCTTGACATCTACAACCCCATCCATATCAGCCTTCCATACTTCTTTCTTTTTTCCGTTATGGAATAACGCTACAGATGGATAATTTCGTATTCTAAGTTTCTTAACAACTTTTTTAGCATCTTCTGATTTGACTATCAATATAATACAATCGTTATATCCTTTAATTCCATCAAATACTTTAGGATCGAGTTTCTTTTCTTGCCATTTTGAAGTGAACTTAATCACCACAAAACCTTTTTTTGTTTTATCCTTGAAGTTGTCATCTGTTGCGTCTTGTGCATTAGCAATATTTACACAAAGTACAGTTGTTAATCCAATTGCACACAACAATTTAAAACCCCACTTAATTAATTGTGTTTTAATCATAACTATTTGTCCCTCTTGTTTGCCATTTGAACTCTTAAATCTGTTACTGTTTTTTCAAGTTCTTCAATTGCTTCTTTATATTCATCTAATTTATCATATACTTCATCCATATCTTCTTGAAGTTGTCCAACTTGGTCTTTATATTGTTCATAAGAACGAGGCCAGTTATATCCTTCTGGTCTTGATGGATATTCCTGATTGTATATGTTACCGATTTTAGGTAACTCTTTTGCCTCTTGAATATCTGCTTGTAACATATACCACATTCCAACTAAAGATGCAATACCTGTTGCAGCTACAATTATTGTTTTAAGGTCTAATGCAAATTTTGTTTTCATTACTGCATCTTCACTTATATCTATTGGTTGTGCCACTTCTTTCTCCTCATGTTGAGTATCTAACATTACATCTGTTAAATCCTCTAATGTAACATAATTTAATTCAACTAAAATCTCTCCTAACTTTCTTTTATCACCCTGTATTTGTTTTTGGAGTGCCTTGGCAAGTTGACGTTTTGTTATTACATCAGCATCACATAATATTTGTCCTAATCTTTGTCCGTTTTTTGCCACATTTTATCCCCAAAATAATATTTCTAATACCATTTAATTATCCCCACAACATTTACAATTTTTACAATCACAACTTTCACAATTACATTCTTTACAATCACAATTTTTCATTATTTTTCTCCTTTTTCTAAAATCCTACAAATTGATAATTTAATCCAACCTTAATATCATAGGCTGGTCTTTCCCAATAATCTAAATATTTTCCTTCAACATAGAATCCCAAATTTTCTTGTAATTTAAATCCAATTATAGCACCTAAATCATAATCATACCAAAATTCTGTTCCTGTATCTAAAAATTCAAAGGTTTCGGGGTCTTTTCCATCTTCTTCGTGTTCTTTCCATGCGATTGCGTTATGATAAGAATACCTATCTAACCCATAATGATATGGATATAAACTACCCCAAGCATGTATCCAAAAATTCTCTGTATATTGATACCAATCTAACCCAAGTGATACTGATATTTCTCTTTGGTTTCCTAAACCTTTTAATTGCTCGTCAAACCAAGTTTCTAATAAATCAGGGAAATGATATTGGTAAAATTCTCTATCAGTCATTGCCATTAATTCACCATCTGCATCAAACCACCTGTAATCATATCCAACCCAACCAACATATTCACCAGTTGCATTATCATAAATTGAAAACCCCTGATAGTCTGGATAACCATCACCATCAGAATCTATACTATATGACCTATCATCTACACCAAATTCATCTTCTGCAAAATCCCACCATGCTGAAGTATACCAAGTACTATCAATAACAGTTGGTGCGAATCCGTATGCTGGATGTGTTCTTGCTCCTACTCCAACTGAAATATTAAAACTACCATTTTCAGTAATAAATTCTTTTCGTAATCTTAAATCACCTTGACCATATCTTAAATCTTCCATTTCAAAATCTGAATATTTTAATTTAAGAATAAACCAATCACCAAGATATCTTAAAAAATATTCTTGTGATTTAAACTTTTCATCCCATTTACGATTTTCTTCGTATTTTATTAAATACTCAAATCCTTTAACTTTACCAACTGTTGCGGCTTCATTAGGACTTACTTCGTTTCCTTTATACCAATCTCCACCAACTCCGGCGTTTTTCACACCTCGTTTTGGTTCATAATTAAATCTCGCTATTTTTCGTATTCCAAACGATAAATCAAAATCTGGTTCTAAATCTCCATCTTCCTTTTGAACTTGTAATTCACCATTTAACCAATTTTCCATTCCCGTTTCAGGGTCAATCATTGAAAGTGTATATCTATCATCTTCCCACTTTGGTGAAGATAAATTAAATCCAGCATAGACCGTTGAATACTTAAAAAAGTTTACTATGGCGTCCTGAGCAAATAACGAAGTTGATAAGAGCATTCCAATTAACAATCTTTTCATTTTTATCTCCAATTTAGAATTATTTTATAACTATAAATATTAATTTTTTACAGAAATCTCATCTGCTACTGCATGAAGGCTTTGCTTTTCCTTTTTAGTAAGTTTATCAGTTGATTTTGACAAATAACCTTTTTTTCTCCCTTCCTCAAAACAGGGATCACACATAGATCCAGAAGGTATTTTTTTTTCTAATGTTAAGTCTTTTAGTTTTTCGTTGGGAACAACCATCTTCGTTCCTCTATCAGTCATATAAAATACTGTTCTCGTCATTCCAACTCTCACGATTCTGGCTTCTCTTCCACTTATATAGATAATATCATCATTATTAAAATTATTACCCATAAAAACTTGCACCCCTTGAACCATATTCATAATTGATTCCTTAAAAAAGAAACCCAATCCAAATGTAACTACTATCCAACCATAATGTCCTATGAGTTTCTCAATAAGACCTTGCGCCTGGGCGTCCATTGTTATTTCTCCAGTTAATTAATTATACTTTTAGTCTACTATAAATATAATATATACTGTGATTATACATCAAACCGTAAAACAAAAGACATAGCTAAATCATTTTCATTTCTAATAGGTCTTGATGTTCTACCAACTACTAATAATTCATTATTATCATTATATAAACCAATAGTAGTAACATATGGTTGAAATTGTGAATGTGTAACAAAATTTTCTACAAATTGAGTTGCCTGATAACTTGATGAAAATGAACCAGTTGAATTGGGGCCCCCACTTGGATTATCTCCTGGTGGAAAATAATAACGAGGTTCTGCTCCTTCTACAACTGTAACACTACCACTTCTCTGATAAGTAAGACTTACATTTCTGGAAGTATTAAATTGTCCTGGGGCCGCTATAACTGTATATTCATGTTGATAAATTGTATGAGTTGATCTGTAATCTATTTCAAATCCGTCTGTTCCAGTTCCTTGTCCAACATCTTTATAAGAACCCGTATCAGTAATTACTATCATTCCCGTATCATAAAATACATTTCCTACAGCACTTCCACTACCTTCTGATGTCCATGATTTATTTGGAAATTTAAAACTACTACTTTTAAAGGCCGCATAACTTGATGAATAATTCCAATCATAAAGATTACCATCTCCATCATCCTTAATTGTAAAAGTTATATCTGTGCTATTGTCTGTTACAGTAACTGATTTAGGTTTTATTTCCTCACCAAATAAATCTTGTGGAACTGAAATAACAGAGCATGAATCATGTAAAAGTCTATATTGTTTGTTTGGATTTGTTGGACCATAACTTAGAAATGGTTCTTTTCTTCCAGATGATTTAGGAAGTTTTGGATTTTTACTAAATCTTTCGTAATAAAGATTGTTTATGGAATAGTAAAGTGGTAAAGAATAATAAGTTCCACAACTATAAGGTTCTTTTTCAAGGCTTGCAGATAAAGAATTATAAACTCCAAAACTTTGAGATGCTGCAGAAGCTGTTGTAAAATTATGGTGACTTCCACTAACCCCCCTTAAACCATATACACCACTTCCACTATCTACATTAGTAAATTGGAATCTTTTGTATGTTTTAAAAGGTTCAATGGAAACGTCTTGTGGATGGACATTTCTTAACATAAAGTTTGCCCCCTATCAATTAAAAGTCAAGTTTAACTTTTATAAGAGCTTCCCTTGAGTATGATTTCAAAATAGGTTTACTTAATTTAGCAACTGCTAATAATTCATTTGAATCATTGTAAAGACCAACAGTTGTAATATATGTTTTTGGATCTTTAAAGAATGTAGCATTTGTAAATGTACCATCAGATGCTGTGAAAAAAGTTGGATTATTACTAAAATTAAATTCTTTATTTCCTGCTCTACAGAAAAAATGAGTGGAAGAAAGTCGTTCTTCTCTACGGGCTTGAAATTTACCACCTTGTATTATTGAATCAAGAAGTTTATGTGAATTATCACCATTTGTATCTGATGTAGTAACTGTAGTAATATCTGCCACTAAACTATCCATTTGAGCTGCATTTAATACAATCAACCCCAAATCAGGATAAAATAATCCAATTCCACCACCGGCCTGTGATGCGGCTGCTGTTTTAGTTACTGTTGTTCCAGTTTGAATTGAACCACTCACTACATTAAATACTCTACCACCAATACCTGTTTCTGGATTTGAGGTTGCTCCACTATCATCAATTAATTTAACGAGATTTGCTCCACTATCTAACCAAAGTTCCCAGTTACCTGGATCTAACCTTTCTCTCATTCTTGCCCGTTTCAATGAAATAGCGTAAAAGTGTACAGAAGATGTATCTCCTGCATATGTGAATTTATCTACATTTGGACCCAATACTAAATTAACAAGTTGTGCGTGAATTGCGGCGGAAGCTCTGTTACCAGTTGCTGATCCTCGTGTTCCTTTTGAACCATTACCGTATATATGTCCATAAGTAACAGAATATTGAATTTCTGCCTCACTATCTGATGCTGGGTCTGTTTTATATGCATCATAAAAATATAATCCTGTACTTGAACTCTGTGCAGACTGGCTATACGCAGTAGATAATGTATTTACTCCCGAACTCCAAATACCAGAAGATATAGTAGACCTAATATTCTTTACTACATCATTTTCTGCGTTAAATAATTTAAATGCTCCTGATAATGCCATTGTTATCTCCTTATATAATTTTTATACGAACCATCTATCAACCTGCATTGGATGGTGGGGCTCCACCACTGCCAGGACTTCCAAGATTAGTCTTATTAACAGTTACAGCTACGGTAGTTGTTGCTCCAGTTTGATTACCTACAATTGTAATCTGAGTAGATTTTTGAACTGGAGATGTAAATACTTGTGGAAGTACTCTTGCAGTTAATCCACTTACATTCTGACTTTGCGTCAATTCTTCATCACTTAAAGTAACAGGTACTAACGGTGCAGATGGACTTGGTGCCGACTGACCAACTTGAAGTGTTGCCACTGTAGTGTCATGTATAATAAAAGTATATCCTTGTTCTGCATCCGTTGAATTTAATGTTCCAGGTTGTATTAATTCACCATTCCCACCACCTTGAGTAAAATTCAAAGCGGATACTGCTACATCAAGAATCGGTAATCTTGAAGTTTCTTTTGGTAAAGTTACAAGTTTATATTTCATAACTTGTGTTTCATCTGCTACTGGCTCTAACAAAGGCATACTTTCAATAACTGCCCCATAATAGTTAGTTCCATTCGGATGTGCTGTATCCCATAGACGATAATCTATCTCATCATCTGCTATTGCAAATTTTGTTACTGTGAATTCGTTTCTACCACGGGCTAAGAGTTCTCTACCACGCTTGGTAAGAACTGCATCTATCGTAATAGTTGTATTATTAAGAAATCCCATTTTTGTCTCCTAAATATAGATTTTTTTTGTTTTTAAACTGGAGTTTAAATTTGATAGTGAATAAAACTTTCTCACTTATAAATATATCAAACTCTAATTTTTCGTAGTTTTACTTAACTTTAAGCTTAGATTCTCCCGGATCTTGTGTTATAAGTGTTGTTGGTGAAGTTATTACTATTGAAACTGGTTCTTCTAAATCTAAAGTTGTCTTTTTTGTCTGTTGACACCCTAAATATGCCAATCTAAAAAATGCATTATCATATCCAACACTCTGTTTATCACTTCTATGTAATGAACGAGAAGAATAATTTCTTCGTTCTGTATCCCAAACGTATCCGTGATCTGCTAAAGCAGTTTTAGAAGATGTATAGAAAAATTTATATTCATAATTGTGTTCTGAAAGTACTGATCCAGTTACATTTGGTTGTAAAACTTCTTTAAATATCTTTTCAGGACCACCTATTGTTATTCTAGCATCACCCCATTTTTCTTCACCACCACCCCATCCGGCAGTAGATGATGAAAGATTATATACGGAGGCTCCCCACAATGAAGATGTAACAAAACCACTATAAACATCATATGAACCACTTGCAAATGTGGTATCAAAGAAACTAGCAGAAGTTTCCCAGTTTCTTAATGATCCAGTTGGTATAGGTACGACCTGTGGTATTGATGCAGACATTGGAAGTGTTTCTGCAGATGAAGATTGTACAAATGTAGTAAAACTACCTTCAACTACTAAATCTTCAAAAGTAGGCTGTTTTCCTACAACTTCCTTTTTCCTTTCAAGAATATTTGGTTCAATCAATAACCCAACACTTGCGCGGGCTCTTGCAGGAATAAACGCTCTTAATTGATCAAAAAGTGATGTATCATAATATCGTATCAACCTAATATAATCCCAAAAACTATTTGGTGTAAGATATTTTTGCCAATAAGTTGTAGACACATCTTCAAGTTGTCTATATCTATATTTATATTTATCTCGTGGATCACCAATATATTGGTCAAAATCTAAATTTGCAACTGACCGAATTATATCTTCATTAATAACACTAGTTGGTGAAAAATAAATTCCAAGTTTATTAGAATCAAGTGCAGATAAATCATATGAACTAAGTTCGGATCTCTTATCAACAGACAAACCACCAAACGACAATTTACTATTTTCCAATCTAATTTTATTTGATACTACCCTATTTGGGCCTATATTTGGAATTAACATTTGTTCTTCATCTACTACCGAACTAAAATGTGGTGCAATACCTGATGTATATCCTTTTGCACTTCCAGACTGAATATAAGATTGATCTGCACTTGTATCTCGAATATCACCATCACTATTTAACGCCTTATCATCATCAAAAGAATATCGTAATACCAAATCCGTCCATGAAGCTGAAGCGTGGTTTCCAGCAAAAGATTTAGGAGCCTTTACATGATTATCAAACGAGCCCGAGTTTAATGCTGAATTCCAATAACGAAATTCCATCATAGAACCACTAAATTGATTACCAAAATCATCACTTGATTTACCACCAATATATGCAGTTTCATTTCCTACAAACGAACTATTCCATGATGAACTTG
>CALBXV010000005.1 GCA_937890045.1 uncultured archaeon | reverse complement strand
AAACCCTGAAAAAAAGTAAAGAAAAAATACTAGTGTAATCCATTTACAGCCAGTATGCTAAAGGTGCTTGATTTATTCTGTGGAATGGGTGGTTTGAGCTACGGATTTAAAAAAGCTAATTTTGACGTTACCGGGTTTGATATTAATAAGCAGGTAGGAGAAGCATTTTCTCTCAACAAAATTGGAAGATTTGCACAAAAAATCTTATGCACAGTTTAAACGATGCTATTTTACGTGACATTAAAGGATCAGGAATTATTGTTGGTGGTCCACCTTGTGAACCTTGGTCATCCCTTAACCTTACACGGAGAAGAATGTTTCATCCAAAATATTCATGTATGAAGTCATATTTCAGGATAATCAACAAAGTACAACCGGCACTATTTGTGTTTGAAAATGTACCAGGGATTAAAAAAGATCCAAATTTTCATAAGGCTATTCAGAGAATCGGAGAAAACGATTATGATATAGAGGGCAGAATAATAAAATACAGTGACTATGGTGCAGCATTATCAAAGCGAAGACTCTTTGTAATTGGAATTAAAAGAGAATTAAATTACTCCGCGGCAGATCTCTTCTCTAAAATTAGGAAAGGGAAGCCTGTAAATGTAAAAAGGAGAATATTCGATCTTAAAGATAAGGAGAGAGATCCATCAATTGAACATATCTGGCCCTTAGCAAGGACTGTTAATAGATATCGAGAGTACTATAACACCGGTAAGTATGGATGGTATATTTTACGATGGGATGCTCCTGCGCCATCTTTTGGAAATGTTACTAAAACATACACTCTTCATCCAGGTTCATTCAACGGGGGTAAAACTAGACCAATATCTGTCCTTGAAGCCCTCAGAATAATTGGTTTTCCAAACTATCATTTTCCACCAAAATTTTCTATGAAAATTAAATACGAGATGATATCAGATTCAGTTCCGACCGCATTCTCAACGAAACTTGCCAAAGCCATAAAAAAGGAAGTATTTTCACAGAATAACTGAAGTCCCTCCGATTTTTTAAGTCTAATTCAGATAGATTTGATTCAACATAAAAAAAGTGGTTAGGTGCTTTCTAAGTCGGCATTTATCGGCTGAAAGGACGGTTTATCAGTAGTTTTTTCTCTGCATAAATCTATTTATCAAAACTTTATTGATATTAAAAAACAAGCAAACTCTTGTTTTGAGAAATTAAGAAAGTACTCGAACGATATTATCACTTAATCCCAACGGGCCCGGTACCATTACTTGTGGAGTTAACTCAAATGATGAGAAGTTACAGACGACTTCTCTGTAACGTTTTTTTGTTGCTGAATTGTCACGACTGACGTCTTAGTGACAATGGTGATTCATTAGTGAATAATAACGATTTTTTCACCAGTGAATTTTCTTGGTGACAAAATGGTGACGTTTACCAGTAACAGGTTGTAATTCACTAGTAAGTAACCTCGGTTTTAGTAAGTAACAATATTTACATTTACAGTCAATAGATTTGTCACCAAAACTATCACCATACTCACTATTCTATCAGCCGTATGGTAACATATTGTGAATAATATGATGAATTATTTTGGATGCCCGGATGGTTCAGTAACTTGACAATAATTTTGATTGAAATATTTGATCTGTTAAGTTATGATATGTTGAACATACTTCGGGGCATGGTCGTGCCTATTAGGTGCATTTTTTTGTAAAACTATGTACTAATCTAGGTGAGCATATTACCGAATAACCACCCTCAAACTTTACATTATTCTGTAAAACTATAAAGTGTCTCGTATCTTAATCTAGGTTATGTTATAACTTTACAGTAGTGATCTTTCACGTCACGTTTACCACGTATGACTTATTTGCGAATGGTCACACACAACGGTCACGCGCGAAATAGTTTATCTTCAATCTTTACACCAAACTTTACGCCTAACTGTAAAGTTTCAGATTTTTTACGCCTAATTATGCACGCTTATTCAAATCTAGATTATATTAGATAGTATAATAATATTTTACAGGTTTGTTGAAGCTTGTAAACCTAAATATTTTACTCATACTAACAAGTAGAAAAGATAAGATGTCAAGATTTTCTAGTAATTGGAGTGGAAAGTCAAAATCAAAAAAATCTGCTTTTAATAAGAGGTTAAGGGGTGCAATTAAACCACAGACTCCACTTAAACCCACGATGGATCGAGCTGTGAAATCAATAAAGATTCAACTTTTAAAGCTAGATAGATTACTTACAAAATTAAGTGATAAAGATAAAAAATTAGTAAATCGTATAATAATAAAAATACAGAAACATGATAGAAAGCATGCAATAATACTTGCAAATGAGCTTGTTGAAATAAGAAAAATGATGAAAGTTGTTACTCAAGCAAGATGTGCTCTAGAAGCAATAACAATGAGAATCGAAACAGTAACTGAGCTTGGAGATATAGTAGCAACACTAGGACCTGCAGTTTCAGCTGTAAAGAGTGTCCAGAAAGAAGTAACTGGAGTAGTACCACAAGCACAAGATAAATTTACAGAAATATCTGGAATGTTAAGTGATATACTCGTAGATGCTGGACAAAGTGGAGAAGCAATTCTTGATTTTAAAGTAGCAAATGAAGATGCAGAGAAGATAGTAGCAGAAGCATCAATTCAAGCTGAAAGTAAATTGAAAAAGAAAATACCGGATATTCCAACTAATGTGCCAAAATATGTTACTAATGCCTTAACAGAAGCTCTTGTATAATTTATTATCTGTAGTCACTATTTTATGAGAACTGGGTTAACTCTAATTGTTTATTTTCTTTCTTAGGAAATAATGATTCTAATTCTTCTAAAATTAATTTAAATCTATTACGTAAATAATTATTTACATCATAAGTTTCAGAGAGATTAAGTGCAATTTTTAAGTATTTTTCTACAGAACCACGAGTTACTGTTGCTTGTAATACACCTCCACATTTAATACAAACCGCTTTTAAAGGAAATCTACGATGTGACTTTCCGCATACTTTACATCTAAAACTTTGAGAAGTATATGCTTTCATATTTCCTATGATGTCTGGTAGAAGGTGTGTATTTAGAACCGAAGATACAACTTCGTTTGGGTTTACTGCATTTATTTTCTTTGCTATTTCTATTTGCATATCCAATTTTTCTCTAAGTGTTTTGAGTGTAGAATATTGACATCTTTTATTATCTATTGATAGTACATTTGTATCATGTGTAAAATAGAAATCAGAAAAATGATTTTCAGTATCTAATTTATTGCGTATTATATTCATAAAATTTGATATTTCATTTGGTAACATTTCTTTTAATGTTGCCTTATAGAAATCTAATGGATATTTATCCATAATATCAATATTATGAGCTTGTCTTTGTAATTCTTTTGGGATAATTATTGGTTGAATAAGAAGTGGAGCATCCATAAGTCCACCTATTTGAGCAGGAAGATATTCTTTAGAAAAGTTAAGTAATATATCTAACAAAAGAATTATGGCATCTTCATCTCCATCACAGTCTCGCCTTTTAGAGGAATGCCAGAATGGATGAGCATAACAAACATGTGAGCTTGTAAATCCTATTATTCTACCAATAATTCCAACACTTGTATGAGGTGCAAGACCTACAACTAAGTGACCAAATAGATCTTCCTTTTTTTCCAAGTTATAATATGAATTTAGATCATAAAATTTAACTAATAATTCATCTATAAATTTGGATATATCTAGTAAACATTTTATTGCAGTTTCTGGAATTATTATGTCTTGGACAAATAATTCCAGTATTTGATCGTCTGTTTTAAGTGGTTTATTATATATATCAAATTTATATCCTTTTTTTATCAAGTCATCAACAGATGTATTAATTTGATTAGGTCTAAAATGTGTTAGAGGTGCATTTGTAGTATCAAATCTTATTGTTCCATCTCTGTAAATAGATAAATTATATTTACTTCGTAAGAGACCTTTTTCTAATGGTTCAGCTATTCGTGTACTACTCATTAATATTTTTACACCTTTTAATGGAGGTTTTGGTAAATATCCTATCTTCTTAATTGCAGAATTTAATGATTCCTTAAGATTAAAATTTTTTGATATATATGGTAATCCACTTATTTTACATAATTTACATACTTTTTCTCCAGTTATCCTTTTACATCTTGGGCATGTTTTTAAAATAACTGTTCTTTCTCCACATTTAAAACATGTTCTTCCTAAAGTAGAAGATTTACATTTTGGACATATAATATTAATTATTTCAATTTTTAAAGAATTATTTTTACTAGCTTTGATAATATCACGTCTTATTCCACCATTATTTGCAATTGGAAATAAGACATGTACAGGAGGTCTCATCTTTCGCATGCTAGCTTTTTCTGGTCTACCCATACGAATACCGACAAAAATAGATTTTTTATTTTTAATTATTAATCCTGATATTATTGATAATAATTCCTCTACATTTTTTCCTTTAATATTAATAATTTTTTTGGATTTTAAATTAAGAGTAATAAAAATTGTATATGCATCTTTCCCTTCAATTATATATGATTTATTTTCTATTCTATGAGGTATACCTATATTTTCTAGAATGTCTTTAATTTTATTATCAATATTTAAAGTTAATATATAATTATCTTTCTCATATGATTTAATATTAATTTTTTTACGTAATTGTAATATATGTGAAATAGTTACATTATTCCAGTAATATAGATAATGAGGATGTAGTGGAATGTTTAGTTTAGTACTTAATTTTATAGCGTCATGAATTGATGGAAATGAAATTAAAGGAAATTCTATTAATTGCTTTAAAGTTTTATTATTAATATTTATGTTATCGGAACAATTTTGTATATTATCATATTTTTCTTTTATTGCTATAAGAAGATCTTGTGACCACCATTCTTCGACATATCCAGATGTAGATAATTTAGTACTATTTTCTAAGAAGTCTCCATAATTGATTAATACATCACCTAGATGTACTATTTTATCTATTTTTTTTCTTATTTTTAATGCAATTTCAGATGAAGTAACTTTGATAAAAGATCCATCAGTTAATAAAACAGTAGGTGGTTCAATAGTACTAACGAAAGTAATTATACCTGCCTTTCCAGGTATATTTAATTTAGCTTGTGTCCCTACTACAATTGCATGATCTAAAATGATAGGGACTACAGGATGAATTCCTATTGCTGAGAGACCAGTATTATATGATCTTCCATAACGGAGTCTAAAACCACCTTTTATATCTGGCATTGAAAGAACTGGTCTACCAGATATTATATCCTGAAAATGGGAAGTTTTTGTTCGAGTTTCTTCAGAATCCTGTTGTAAACCACCCTCTAAATCTTTAAGCCAATCCCAACCGGTTATAGAAAGAACCTTGATAAGACTATAGAGTTTTCTTGATCTACCTATTAAACCATCATTTATTACTCTTAAAGCTCCTCCTCTTACTTTATCTGTTTTTATTCTTCTAAGACCACGATGTACAATTACTTCTACCTGATCTGTTTCTATTCCATTAATTTCAATTGGAATGTGAGTTAACATATATTGAATATCTTTATCAGATACTTTAAATTGAAAATTACTTACCTCTCTCTCATAAATACGAAGCTCTTCTATAAATCTGCCAACTTCATCCTGATCATAGCTATTTACTTTATATTGATCTAAACCTAAAACTTTACGAATATGATCAGCAATAACGAGAGTAAATGCTGCTTCAGTCCCACCAGCTGATCTAATAGGTCCAGCAAAACTTACTGATAAATAGCTACTACCATCATCATTTTTTCTTTCCTCTACTGAAGAAATTCCTTGAATTGGTGATATAGTGATACCATCAGTTACTACAGCAAGACCAACTCTTACACCTAAATCTAAGCATTCATTTCTTTCTAAATATCCAAATTTACCAAGAGAAACTTCTTCAGCTAATTGAAGTGCTGCATACTCTGGTCTATTATTTTTTAGTAATTCTCTTAGTCGTTTAGCTAATGGAATAGGAAACAGTCTATCTACTCTATCAGCTAAATCAAATGCAATCTCTGTTTCAATATTTAATAGTGGATCAAAGCCCTTTTTCTTTGCATTACTAGCTATTTCATGTACAGAATAAAGATTATTTATTATTTCTTTATTATAATGTTGATAATGATTTGGGAATGATGTTATTTTATTTATTCTATTAATAGTTTTATTAGTATTATATATCACAATGATATCACATCATAAAAATTATTATTAAACATAATATTTATTTTTGTTTAAGTATATCTACTATTTCTTTAAGTTTATACTGAAAATTTTTTTCTTCTATAAGTGTTCCAATAACAATTATATCAGCTCCAGCATTAGATATCTTTTTTGCAACTTCTGCTGATCTTATTCCTCCCCCTACAATTAATATTCCATTAAATATTTTTCTTACTTTTTTAATTAATAATAAAGGGACATGTTGCTTAATACCTGACCCAGCTTCAAGATAAATAACTCTCATTCCCATATATTGAGCTGCTAATGCATACATTGCTGCAATATTTCCTTTTTCTACAGGAATACCTCTAGCATTTCCAATATATCCTATTGTACCACCATTTCCTATAACAATATATCCCATTGGAATAGCTTCAAGGTTGTATTTTTTAATTATTGGTGCAGACAGCATTTGAGCTTGAATAATGAAGTATGGATTATCTGAATTAAGTAAGGAGCTAAATAATATAGCATCTGCACTCTGTGATATTCCTGTGATATTACCTGGAAATAGAATTATTGGAAGAGAAGTTATATCTTTAATTGATTCTGTTATTATATCAAGTTCTTTTTGATCAGTTGCTGTGGATCCACCAATAAGTATCCCATGTATTCCAGCTTTATCAATCTTCTTTACAGTATTAATTGTTTGTTTCTTTGATTTACCTTCAGAATCTATTAAAGCAAAACAAATAGTTTGATTCTTTTTTATATTATTTAATAATCTTTTTTCAGTTACTCCAATCAATATCTAATTAACCTCTAGCTGAAACAAATTCATCAATAAATTTATTATAGATATCTATTGCTTCTGGTTTCTTTGTTGTATTTTCCTTTTTCCAAGTTAATCCACAACTACCACATACTATTTTTGATTCTGTTTCTGCATCTATTAATACTCTAATTGAAAACATTCCACAATCAGGACAACAAAATACTTTTGGAAGTTTTCTCTTTATAATTCTGATGGTCTTTCTTTTTCTTCTTCCCATTATATTCCCTATCATTACCATTATATATTGTAGTATAATAAATCAATGATTAATTATAAAAACAATAAAAATATAATATATAATGAATAGATTCTTTATATTAATAAAATATTTTTAATATTTTTTAATGTTATTTAACTTTATGTATAATCATTATTGTTATACATAAGTGTATTATAAAGTAGTGTATGTTAGAAAAAATGTTGCAAGATGATGAAATTGGAAATTTTTTAATGAAAAATATAAAGTTATCAAAGGTACAATTAGATACTTTATTAATAACTATAGCAGATAAACAAGAAATTAGTTTAAATAAAATGATATTAAAGAGGGATAATAGAGTAGTAAGTAAAGGATCTTTTAATAGAACTTTAAAACAAGCAAAAAAAAATGTTGAAATTTCATTATTTACTATAATTGCTTTAGAATATTTTTCTATTATTGAAAAAAATCATATAATTAATCTCATAAAAATTGCTGATACTTTAAAAAAGATTAGTGGTAATAAATTAATTAATGAAAATGTAATTACAATATTAGATCAACTTTCTTATGCATTAACTAATGTATATAATAAAAAATAACTATTTGAAATATACTATATAAAATTAATTATAGAAACGTTGATATAATAACATATGATATCATTATGATATATCATGATATTAATTGATATATATTTTCAGTTATTTTCTATTATAATATTTATACTAATGTTATTAGTTTTATTTTACTATTTATCTCAAATTAATAAATTAAATAAAGAAATAAAAGAGTCTGAAAATATTATTCAAATAATAATAAATGAATTAAAACAAAGACTGTACAGTCAAGATCAAAAACTTTTAGATTTTGATGTTAAATTAAATATTATTGATCTAAGAATGAATAAGTTTTCTAATTTAAATAGTAATAAAATTATTAATAAAGTAAATAATATTAATAATAAACCATTAATAAGAATGATATCACAAAAACAAAATATATCACAAAAAGAATTGTTACTTACGGAGACAGAAAAAAAAATTTTGGAGAATTTATCATTTAAAGATTATACGGCTAATGAATTACAGCTTTTATTAAATAAAACGAGAGAACATACTTCGCGTTTATTAAATAAACTTTTTGTAGAAGGGTACATTATTAGAGATAATTCTAAAAAACCTTTTGTTTATAAATTATTGAATATAAATAATGCTATCTCTGAATAGGCATTATCCTTACTCTTCTATATAACCATCCTGAATTTGTCCATTCTCTTATTAATAATTTTTTTTGTTCTAATCTTGATAAGTACGTAGATATTGTACTTAATTTAATAGTTATATTGAATTCATCTTCATATGCTTCCAGGATATCTGTTGATGTAAATGAACCAAGTGGAAACTTATTTTCAATAAGATCATATATTTTTCCAAAAGAAGTGTCTTTTGATAAATTTAATTTATTATTATCATTTTCGTTTCCATCAATTAGTTCGACCATATCTATAATCTTTAAAACTTTGTCACGTGATATAGAACCATCTAAAGATAGGGAATAATTTCCACCATCACCATCATTGAATTCTATTTTTATCTTTCGTTTAGTCATTTTACTAAACTGACTTTACTTTGTAATTTGAATATATAGAATAATTATAGTGAAGTTGTGAACCAGTGAGTTAAAATATAATGACAAAGAATGAGACAAGTAATATTATTGAATGTATTCACATTATGTTCACAGTCTAATGGAAATATTATTGATTAAATTACTATTAAAAATCTCCAATGGAAATAATGGGGTCTAGATGATGATTGTTCACTAAAAAATAGTTTAAATTAAGTTCCAATGGAAATAAAGGGGTTAAATATTAGAGATATTGGGTTTAATTTACATCTGTTCACAATTAAACTATTAAGTAATTTCTATTCTATTATCTTCTATAGGTTTCCATATTTTCCTAACAAAAAAGTAAACAAGCATAGTTCCAAATACTGCAGACATCACCAAGGATATTATTATCAAAATCCAGTTTCCTCCTGTTGTGTCTAGTGGTAAAAATGGTATACCATAGATTGTTGCTAATGTATTTGGAAGAAGTATTGCAGTTCCTACAATAGTCAGCCATAATA
>CALBXV010000004.1 GCA_937890045.1 uncultured archaeon | reverse complement strand
AATACAGGACTTTTAGTGGTTGCCTTAAATAGGGAGTTACTATCCTCGTATCTTGCCTTATTTTTTGCATGTACCTGACGTGCTTCATAGCCATTTTTATCTGCATACATTATCTTACCAGAACCTCCCAGTTCAATACCATCACCATCTGGGTCTGTTCTTCTGTAAGTCATTGACTCTAAAAGTATCGGGGGAAGTATATTTATAATTTCTCTCGCGATATCTTTTAAAACACTACTTATTGCGTCTGTATCGCTAAGGCTACCTATGAGATCTTCTATACGTGTTTGATATGTAATCGCTATAGCCATACTAATCTTTCCTTAATTTAAAAGCAGGTTTGAGGCAGGCCATTAAGACCTGCCTCATAGTCTGCTATGTATTAGTCAGTTTGAATGAAACACTCGTTACCCACTACTTGAAGTACCCGCATCAGATGCAGCAAACATAGTAACATAGTAATTTGTGCCGTCGCAAAAGATATCAATTCTTTCGCCAACAACTGCACTACCAGATGCAAATGTTACTTTATCTGCGTTATCGATAGCTGTATTAGCATCACCACAATCAACACCTACCATGACATCAGCTGTACCGCCAATGATGTCAAAATCATTGGCTCCAGCTGTGCCTAAGACAAATGTGCCTTCCCAACCCTTAGCATCACCAACAGCTGGTAAAGTAATATTATAAGCTCCCACCTGAGAGCATATAAATTTCTTTCCGCTGTCTGCTAAAGATAAGGTAGTATCAGCTGCCAATGCTTTAATGCAAGGACTTGAACCACCAAAATAAGGTCTAGCCATGATTTAGCCTCCTTATGCTGTGACTTTCATCAAGTTATGCGATTCGATAAGCGAGATTCCGATGCCTTCATCAGAGAAATACTGATCTTTGACACCATCATATGCGTTATCACTCTTCACATTAGCTTGGAACATGGGTGAACGGTACTGAGCATGGAACATGTTACCATCTTCGATAATCAACATGTAGCCATTGTAAGGGCCTCTTAACGCAGGCGTTGGTATTAACTGGAGTACGCCATGAGGTGTTTCTAAGACTTTATAGTTAAAGCCTAGTGAATCACGTTTCATGTCGCCCAGATTAACTGTCCAGCCTGAATTACCAGCCATACCCTCAGAACCAGCCATTTTCGACCAGTAGCTTAATGCACCAGATCCGCAGAAGGCACGTTTTACTCCAGAATCTGGAACATACTGGAATATCTTCTCCATGTCATCTACGAAATCACCATAAGAGTATGAAGCTTCTGAGATAGTAAATACTGATTGATTATCACCAGAAGAAGCACCGTATTTATTTAGTGCTGATACCATACCATATGTAGTCCGTACTTTCTTACCACCACCGTCTTCTACGCCACCGTCAGCAAAAGACTCTCCAGATTGATCTAGATTAGTCCCTCCTAACCTTTGGCCGAACAAAAATGCACGTTCTTTCTGCATTTTGTGTTCCATGCTTTTCTGTGAACGAAGACGAGCAAGTTCTGAGCTTTCTCCCCTGAGAGAAGCCTGTAACAGCGTACCAGTAATTTCAAGAGGTGTCTTGAAAATCTGAGTCGAGTTATAGACAACCTGCAGTTCGTCAGCCCACGCTTCAGGCGCTACTGTTCCTTCGCCGTGTGCGTTACCTATCACTACTAACCAGTCATGTGCTGCTATAGCAAACTCAGTACCTGATAAGTTGCAAAGCTTGAAATCAGAAGAAGTGCCTTCTTTTATCAGTACTGTACCCTTTGAAGCTGTACCAGAAATATCACCACCTCCAGCAGCAGACCAGACTTCATCCGCAGCCCAGACTTCACAAATAAGTCCAGCCCATGAGCTGTACTCTGTTGAGTTTAAACCATCACCACCTTCAAGGCCGATTGTTGCTTCTACTGCTGGGAGATCGCTTCCTGTCCCATCAGCTGCTAAAGCTGCAACCGTCCCCGATAGTTGGATTTTCTGGATTATCCAAGGATTACGATGCTCAAACATCTTAAAAATAGGATCTTTTAAGCTTCTTGTCTCTCTATTAGATAATACAGTTGTAAAGGGAGCTACATCTGTCCACAACTCTTTTACAACTTGTGGATCAATGTAGAAGTCACGCCTGTCCAGGTATAATATACCAGTTGAGCCTCCCGTACCTAGGGTTTTAACAGCCATCGCCAAACCCTCCTATTCTATCGTTTATAATTTAGTAACCCATCGTTGAAGAGATCTTCATCAGATTGAGGAGTCGGAGACTGTCCAGTTTGAACAGCTGCAGGTGTGGGCGCCTTTAGACGCTCCTGCTGATCCATCATCTGACGTTTTCTATATTCGGTCTTTCTTTGGATGGGAGCCCCCTTTAAAGATTTATAAACGCGATACATGTTTTCTGGTGTTACCTCAGCGGGATTTGATAGCCATTGAACGAATTCATTGGCCTCACTCTGAGTAGCACCAAAAGACTGAGCAGAGGTTCTTGCAGTAGAAATAATAGCATCAGTACGCTGCTGTTGAGCTTGCATACGAAATGCGTTCTCTCGCTGAATATCCGCCCGTTCAAGAGCGGATATTTTATCAACAAGATAATCCTGCATGTTTGCGTTATACTTAAAGGACTCACTTTCTGGGTCACTATATGCGTCTACCTCGTTATAACTTGACGGTTTAGTAGGCTGTGTTGGCATCTTCGATAGGTCCCCAGGATTCATTTGTTGATTACCCTGAGGTTGTCTATTGGAGAATGATTGCGATTGCCCTGTAACACGCTGTTCCAACATATCCATAATATCTGGATTTTGTTGAAGGGCATGTTCTAATGGCGCCATTGTATTTTCATAAAATGACACCTGTCTTTGCAAATCGCTCTTCTCATTCGACAGCTTATCATGCTTACTTTGCCAAAATTCATGTCGACGAGGATCGTCTTTAGGCTGGGATTCATCGCCTATTTGCGGTTCTGGTTCATCACCCGCAGCAATAGACTCTTCCGTGATCGTACCAAAACCCCCTGTAACATCGAATTCATCAATGCTCTCAGCCTGGATATCTATACCTTCAGAAGGTATCTGTGTATCTTCTATCGGGAACTCAGCGGCATCACGTGTCTCTAATTGTGCATCCATTTTACTCTCCTTGGTTATTTGTAGTTACTACCACAGCAACAACCTTTTACTAATAATTTTACTAATGTATCTTAATATCTTCCCTCTCTCCATGTTTCATCTAGTGCATTAATCACGCCTTCTAAGTGCGTAATGAATTCTTTTGAAATTGAATAATATTTATTAAGTGACTTATCGAATTCGTCTGGATTTTTTGAAGCAAACTTATAAATGATTTGTAGATTTTCTCTCTGAGGGTTTAACTGTACCTCATCTCCTTTTTGCATAACTATTTCCATAATACCGAATTCATTTTTCATGGCCTGTTCAAATTCTTTTTTACTAACAGTGTCATTTTTGGGTTTTTCTGTCCCGTATCCAAACGAATCTTTTGCCATTTATCAAAACCGATCTTCTACCCAATCTCTAGTCCTGCCAAATAACCTTCCTTCTCGGCCACCCTGAAATAGACCACGATTATCTCTCCACCTATCTCTAGGAACTTGTGGAACTGGTACTTGTTCTATCCTCTGTGGTGCAAAAGCAGAGGTGATCTCAGTTGGCATCTCATAAGCTGGCATCCGTGTTAATTTACGTATTTTGGCTGCAGCCCTATTCTCAGCAGCAGCCATCCTTGCTAATTCTCTTCTGTTAGAGGCACTATTTCTTCTATCTTCACGAGCCTCTCTTCTATCTGATACTCTTTGTCTTGCAGCTAATCTCCTTTCCTCTGCTCTGGCTTTATACTTATTTCTTCTAAGTTGAGCTGTGCGTCTAAAATCTGTGTCCCACTCATCCATATCTGGATTATCAATAAGATTCTGAGCCTGTCTTTGTCTCACCAGTGCATCATAATCATGAGGAGCTATATCCTCAGTCGAAGTTATGTTTCCAGCTATCCCTCTTGAATATGGCGGGGGATTAAGCATTAAAGAATTATAATCCATAGATGGATCAGATCCTCCCATTTCTGGTTCCATCATATTCCCCATCTCTGGTACGAACATTTGGGCTTCCTTCATTTCGGGGCCCCAACCCTCTGGAACAGGAATCTCGTCGGGGGTACCTTTATTCAGATCAGGGAGTTCTTGCATCATCCTAATATCTTTGGGTTGACTAGTAGGATGGTAAGTTCGATAGAAATCGGGGTGGTATCTGTTCATTCCCTGTGTCTTATTCAGGTTACTTTGTTCTTGGGAATTCTTTGCCATTAACATTAATAGTGGGTTCATAGTGGTGATATCCTTTTGGCTTCTTTTTTAGCATCTTTAGTTTCTTCTTTTAGCTTTTTTAGTTCATCTCCAGCCCTAGCCCCAAATAAAGATGCGGTCATTTCTGCTTTTGCCTCAGCCTTGGCCAGCTTCTTTTCAAATTCTTTTACTTCCACACGTTTCTTATCGTGCATACTTTCTCGTTGAGCAGTCTGTAAATCTCCTTTTAGCTTCTTTATCTCTTCGCTTGCCTGCTGTAGTTGTCCCTGTAGCTGCATGATCATATCCTTGCGTTTAAGGACACCCTCAACGTCAGCTACATCTGTTTGTTTTAGTACCTCTACCTGATCAATAATACCTGTCTGATATAGCTGCATGTAATATTCAAACCTTGCCCAACGATTAGATGGTAATGTTGATCCTGCAATGACTATTACATCGTATTTACCAGAAGTAACGTCATTAATCTTTTCTATAACTTCACCTGTAAGCTGATCGTGAAGATTATAGTTTATAGAAATTTCTGAGGGAGCCATGTTAGGATTTATAAGGCGTATTATCTTCGTCTCTGTATAATAGGTCTGAATCATTTGAACTACTACCTTAGCTATCTGGTTTATTCCGTCTTCGATATCATCACGCTTAGATTTAATACGACGCTGCCCATATTCATCGAGGGCAATAGTGCCCTTATAGGTTTGAGGAGCTCCTTCTGCTTGCCCCTGCATCAGAGCATATATACCAAGAATTCGTTCAACATCTGCCTTTGCATCTGCCTCATTCTTATAAAGTTCATTAGGGAGGGGAACAGGGCCTGCTACGATAGGTTGGCCAAGTTCTGGATCAAATTCAATGACAGCAGTACCCGCTCTAGCCCATTCTTCTTCCAATCTTTGTTTATCCATGGATCCTCTAGGTATAAGAAGCTTAACATTCGTAGAACTAGACGCATGTGCTACAATAAGAGAACGTATTTTATTAATATATTCTTGTAGTCCCTTGACTATACGAACATCGCTTTGCGGATAGGGATTTCTATGGAAACCATTCATAAGCGTAACTATTGGATATGTATCAACAGGAAGTTCATGTTCATATAGACGCTCATCGCCAACACACAGCATGTGTACTATCCTATTGAGCAGTACATTATTGCAGACGATCTCCTTGCGTTTTTCGAGCATTTTCTTAGTGATCCCCTGTATAGAAACAGTTGTTTGGCCATTTGGATCCTCACCAGGTAATGTTAACTGTTGTCCAGATGCTTCATCCATTTCAGTATGAAAGACCATACCCATAGAGTCATAAATACCTAAAAGGGTTGCTACTTGATTCTTTTCAGTAACAATCTCTTCTTTCCCATCAGGAGTAGTGACAATAAAGGCGGGCTCTTCTAAATAAGCCTCATATTGTCTATCTGTAAGTATTTTCTCTTCATTGCTATATGGATCATAGCAATGCCAGAGAGGTTTTTTAATTTTAGTATATCTATCCATAACCTCTAATTCTACGTCATTATCAGCAACACGCTGTCTTTGAGAGATCTCCTGTGGTGATAACTGTTCATCAAAGAGCCCAAACCGCGAGGTAGAGGAGCCAGCTATATAACTAGTCTCTTGGGCTCTATCTATGATGTCTGCATAATCTGGATAAAGATTCTTAAGCTGAGAACGCATTATACGTTTAGCTACAATCATATGTGTAGAATCACTTGCAAAAGGACTTTTACAGCTAGGATCTAGATATAGATCAAAAGGATTAATAGAACGTAGGAATATTTCACCCTTACCAAAATCTTCATGAGGATCGTAATAAGCCATTAGAGCCCCCATGCCTTTGACATAATAATCGTCTATTGCCTGCTTTAATTCCATATTACCGCCAGAGTTGTCCCAAATATAGGTCATAAGATCAGAAAAGGCCTTTGCAGTCTTAATATCGGAATTTTCACGTGCAGTAGCCTGGAAACGTGGTTTATTCGCAGTTAGAAGGGCTTTTGCCTGCTCTACTGCTGGAAGGATAACATTGACCACTACAGGCTCTTGATTGCGGTCTCTAAGAGAATTAACTTGTTTAGTAGACCATTGCTTGCCAGCACGAAATTCATTATCCTCCGAAGCCTGTTTAAACCACGCAGAACGAGCCGAAGAGTATTCCTGTAGTAAATCTTGTGTTAATTGTACAGATGGATCTTTAGCTGGCATAACACTCCATATAATTAAGGTTCATGAACATGCAATTTTACGCATAAATATTGATAAAGTTTCATGCAATGAGCCAATCTGAAGTACGTTCCTTCTTTTTACGGATAATTTTGACCTTTTCCTCAGATATTTCGGTGTGATAGGGAGAATAGACATTTTTAGTAGCATAGTACAGACCATCTAGTAAATCGTCATTTCTACCTCTGGGATACAATAAGAGCTCATCTTTTAGCTCCTGCATGTCTTTTTGTATATATAGCTTCTTCTGAGCCATAAACGGCTGCATGGTTTCTAATCTGTAGCTTTTTGCAGTCCTAGGTCGCTCCTTAATTTCCAATCCTGGTATAAACAGCCCTTCTTCATCGCATCGTCTTCTCAGATATTCCCTAAGCATCTCCTGATAGCCAACTGATTCGATCCTAGTCTTCTGAGGTTTATAGGTATTGTAGTAATCTATGATGGATTCCGCTAAATCTAGGGGAGTAGCACGTTTACGGTAGTAAGGCAAAACATACCTATTGTTACTATTATCGATAGCTACAGCGACTATTGTCGAATAATCTGCTGTTCTACGAGTAGATGAGGCTGGGTCTACACCCATAAAGACATTAACAGGCCTATCCTCATCGTCAGCAAACCTCATGAATGCCTTATTCTCAGCATCCAGGAAGAATTCAGCATCATAGTACTGAAGATACTCTTCTTTGAAGAGCTGATCTTCATCACCTACTATCTGACATAGGTATTCTCTATAAAAGACAGACACACGATTAATAGAGGCTAATTCATCTTTCTTCTTTTTTAGCTTCTCTATTGGGTGCCATTCTTCCCATAATGCAATTCCTTTGTCAAGATCAGGGGCAAAATGCATATTAGTCCATCCATTCATCTCTTTAAGAGTTTCAACCATACATCTCTGATGCTGGGGGGTTCCAATAATAGCTATTCTTCCTTTAGAAGGGTCTAAAGATGGAACTGCTGACTGTAAGAGCCACCTAAGATTCTGTTCCATCGCTTCTGCAGTCTTAGTGTTGTTCTCATCTTCAGGATCGTCTACGATAATTAAGGTAGGACGCTGGTTACCGACCTTTATTCCCCTTAATTGCTGTCCTGTACCCTTACAGACAATAACTGAGCCATCTTTTAGCTCTACCTCAGCTCTAGTCCATATCTTTGCTGAATGCATTCCCCAATAGCCAAAGAGAGACCTGAACTCCTTAGAATAGTCAAATGTGTCTTTTAGTGTTCCTAGAAGTTTTACAGCGTGGTCTTGTGTCCTACTGACAAGAACTATAAGTTTTTTCCCTTTATCGAATAGCAGATGATAAAGTGGGTATATCCCCCCAACGATGGAGCTTTTCGCATGACCCCTAGGAGCTATGATATTTACCTGACCGTTACTTTTATCCATAAGAACATCGGCTATTTCATAGTGAAATTTCGGAGAAGGAGCTACAAACATGTTAGGCACTGTGATCCTACCAAAAAGCACCATGTCGTTCTCTAGTTTCTGTAGAATAGCTCTTTTATCTTCTTCCATGTCATCTTGAATAATACGTTTATAAGTGTCTTAAAGTCTGGTTCGAGGTAAATAAGGTACTTAACCATCTTCCACCAGCTGGCATCGGGGCCTGGATAACGCATTTTAGTAGTCATCTAATGTTGAAGAAGTCTGAACACCGTCAATTCGTGATAATGCGCTTTCTGCCAGCCTATTTAGCCAGAAAGGAAGGTTTTCATCAGAAGTTGCAATCCTTTCTAGTGCAGAAAGTGCTATTTCTAACTGTGCAAGAGCTATTGACAACGTATCGGTACCGTTATATAATGCGTCAAGGTTGTTTTGGCTCATTCTGCTCGACTCGCTGTCCAAGTTTTAGCTTATTCTCCTCTGTCGCTATTTTATCGGCTATCTGTCTAGTCATATCGATCTCAATAGTATCGGTAATGACTTTCTTAGAGGGTTTCATCTCTAATAGATCCATAAAATTTTCGGTAGCTCGAAGAATACCGCTCACATCGCCTTTTCCCCTAGCAATGTCTATTGCCTCTAGGACAGTTTTGATCACATAGTCCTGATTAACGCCATTCTTTGATAAAACTTCCTTTAGCTTCTCTTCTACCATTTCCATTATTCGCTCCTCCTTGAATAATCTCTTTACAGTGGCTCTTGGTATTAACTGATCAGGTCTGTATATACGGCCTAAAAGATCCCAATCTATCTGATTGTTACTCAAAAGCTGTGTTACATACGCCATTACAGTGGTTTTGGTGCGTGTCTTGTTCATCTCCTGCTCAGCCCAGTCACGAGGTTTTATGTAACAATATCTGTGTGCAGCCCTGTTCGGCTCAAATAGCAGCTTTGAAGAACCAGGATACCACTGTACTCCATAACAGGTCTTTATAATAATTCTTACCCTGTTTCTCTTGTCTTTGTGCTCCTTTCTAAAGAGACATTCTCCTACATATCCATCATCAGAAAGAGCCATTTCCCCAGGATTCGCCTTGCTCCAATGCTTATAGACAATTCCTTGCTCGTCTGCTTCATCTTTAGTGTAAACAGTCCAAGTACCAGTGAACTTACCCCGAGGTCTCTGAATTGTCTCCATTACATACTATGTATAATACTATACTTATTAAGATACACCTCTATGTATATCGCATATGTATTCATAATACTATAACACTATATATAATACTATTCTTAATCCATACTCTCCACTTTTGGTTTGTTTAAGATACCCTCTATAATCCTTACAGCTATCTTATGCTCTGCCTCATATATATCGTTGTCGCCTTGTATTTCAGATATAATTTTATTAAAATCATCTAAAGACATGGATCTTAACACCCATGTGTCTAATAAAGGATCATATATTTCATACTCTACTTTACTCATGCTCAAGTTTAACTTTAACTCGCTATACTTTGCAATACTTTTGTACAGGTACCAGATTCTGAAAATATATCAAGAATGGGAGTGTGAGGTTAAACAAGAACCTACCCCCATTCAATTGGGGGGTTCGATGTCTTATTAGGTTGAAACCATTCGTTGAGTTTGCGTTCATTGATGACTACGTCATCAGGCTACGCCCCCGCCCATGACCACCAGCTCGCCAGCCCCTCGCCTAGCGGCGAGCCCCTGTCAGGAGGGTGGGTAAAGCAGACCCCCTAATGGATGGTACGGCAGGGGAACCGATAGACCCTTTTGCTTAGCATAGCGATAAAGTGCTAAGTGCCTAAGACTCGTCCTAGTAGCGGGTATTTATCGTCCTCTATCTGGTATAAGTGAGAGCAGAGTGGCAAGGAGCAGAGACAGTCTCTTGCTTATATCAGACTGAGGAATCCATACGTTTAATACATCGTAGTTCAACTAAATAAAGGAGTGGTATTATGAAGAATGTAGCAGAAGTATTGGTAAATGTTAATCTTGCTTTAATTGATATGTGGTTCAATAGCAAAGGACTAAAGCACTTAGCATTAGGTCTTGCTTTGTGGTTCTATGGTCTTGTTATGTTTCCAGTACACTTTGCTCTTGGCATATGGTATTGGTGGATTAGGGAGTGATACTACTCCCTTTTTTTTAGTATGTTAACAAAACGCTAACTAAACAAAAAGGAGTATACTATGAATCTACGACACCGTATCATACCTTGCATCAAACATCACGTTAGTAATCTCGTTGAGAAATCCTCACACTTCAGACTACGTAATCCAGTGTACAAGAAGATGGAGGTAAAGGAGCAACATATACATAGACTGGCGAATCATATCCCGCCAGCTGATATGTTTGCAACAGAAGAGGATATGAGAGATATAAAACATTACGGACGGTTGATTCTTCATTCCACCAAGTCAATGGATGGTAACAATGATAATTGGCACGAAGAGAATAAAGTTCGAGAATATATTAGACAATTATTAGAGTTGTTTGATATCATTCAAGAGGCCAGAGAGAGTTATCATTACCGTCGTTGGCAGTAAGATGCACGATGTATAGGGAGTAGTGTTATGCTACTCCCTTTTTTTTGGAGTGTTAACGCACTCATTCCTCATATAAACTAAATAAAGGAGACTGGTATGATAACATACATAGTAGCAGTAGACCTCATAAACGAATATACCCCATTTCCAGATACTATTACTCAGTACATAGTTATGGAAGATGGTGGGAATCCAATCTTCGAGTCACATTCATTAGTCAAAGCAGAGCAGTATCAGAAGTTCTATGAGCAGGGTTACGCTCATGGTAGCATACTTGATACTCTTGAGACATTACGCTTTGACTGCTTGACCAGTGATTCCTTCGAAGCTTCGGATGGTGTCGTCTTAGAATTAGTGTGAGGTCGTAGCATACAGGGAGAGTCAATCCG
>CALBXV010000003.1 GCA_937890045.1 uncultured archaeon | reverse complement strand
CCCTTTTTTTATGCTATTATATTTATTAGTGAATTAAACTATCAATCTAGGAGAATATAATGGCAAGTTATTGTTTGTGTGGTTGTGGAACTGAAGTAAATAGAAAATATGCAGTTGGCCATTGGATAAGATTAAATAACCCTATGAAAGATCCTAAAATTAGAGAAAAGGTAGGTTCAACTTTGCGGGGCAGGAAACAACCAAAATGGGTAATAGAAAAGAGAGTGAAAGCTATACGAGGATATAATCATACAGAAGAAACTAAACAAAGATTAAGAGTAGCATCATTAAAGCAATTTAAAAATGGCATGCCAGAAGATACAAAAGAGAAGATGAGAGGACCGAGAGTATCATTGCAGGGTGAAAATAATCCATCAAAAAGAGATGATGTAAGACAGAAATTAAGAGAAATTAGGACAGAACAAATTATTAATTCTAATTCAACAGCAAATTATAATAAATATGCCTGTAAAGTTTTTAAAAAATTAAATAAAGATTTAAATCTTAATGGAGTACATGCAAAAAATGGTGGTGAGAAAATTGTAAAAGGATTTTGGTTAGATTATTATGAACCAAATTTAAATTTAGTAATTGAGTGGGATGAACCATTTCATTATGAAAATGGCAAATTGAGAAATAATGACATTAAAAGACAGAAAATTATTGAAAAAGAATTAGGATGCGATTTTATTAGGATAAAACAGGAAGAATTTAATTATAATATATTATTGGAGAAAATAAATGCAAGATCCAATTTGGCCAGGTAGCGGTTCAGCAGTCAGCGGAAACACTCCGTTTGGTTTTTATGATGATGATAGCACATTTCAGACAGAAGCCCCGAAGTTTGCAACGTGGGCAGCAAAACGATTAGGATTTCCGATTATGTCCGTAGAATTACAGGATTCCCAGTTTTATACTTGTTTGGAGGAGTCTGTTACTGAATATAGTGCACAAGTCAATCAGTTCAATATTAAAGACAATTTGTTAGCTTTACGTGGGCAGGCCACAGGTTCAGCCAACAATTTAACACAAAAACGAATTACACCGACGCTTGGACGACACGTTATGTTGGCAGAAGCATACGGAACAGAAGCGGGAGTTGGAGGTCAGGTTGATTGGAAAAAGGGTAAAGTAGCTGTTCACAGTGGTTCGCAAGATTACGATTTAAATGAGTTATTTGTGGATGTTTCAGGAAGTGGTGCAATAGAAGTTAAAAGAGTTTATCACGAGTCCACTCCAGCAATAGTTCGATATTTTGACCCATACGCAGGAACTGGATATGGTTCTATGCATATGTTGGCACAGTTTGGTTGGGGCAGATATTCACCAGCAGTAACTTTTATGATGATGCCTATTTATTCTGACATTTTGAGAATACAGGCAATAGAATTTAATGATCAAATTCGTAAATCTGCTTATTCATTTGAACTTGTAAACAATAATTTAAGGGTATTTCCAAAACCAACTTCAAGTTTTAATATGTGGTTTGATTATGTAGTGCGAAGTGAAAGAGATAACCCCCACATTACAGAGTATAGTGGATCTAGGGGAGTTGTATCAGATTTCTCTAATGTTCCGTATGATAATATGGAATATAAGTTTATAAACGATGTAGGAAGGCAATGGATCCGAAAGTATGGATTGGCATTAAGTAGAGAATTGTTGGGTATGGTAAGAGGTAAATATGGAACAATACCAATACCTGGTTCTGAAACTGCTATGGACGGAGATACATTAAGATCAGAAGCCGCAACAGATAAGGAAACTCTAATAACTACATTACGAGAACATTTGGAAGGTATGAGTAGGAGAGCTCTATTGGAAGCTGACAAAGATGAAGCTGAATATTTACAAGAAAAGTTAATGAAAGTTCCAATGCCAATATGGATCGGATAAGTTTATGGCTACCCGATTTTTATCAAATAGAGATATAGATAACGTATTTACTCGTGTCAATAAAGAACTTATTGGCGATTTAGTTAATAGTAAAGACGGAATTATAAATCAAACTGTTAAGGTATATAAAATATCAGCATATGATACTGCAACAAATTTATATGGTGAAGCCGCGGGTGGTAAGAGATTTAAACCTGGAGTTAATATAGCATGTTTAATTGAATCCGAGGATTTTGATTTTAACACAGACGAATTCGGTCCAGATTTAAGACAAAGTGCAACATTTTCATTTTTAAGACAAACTTTAATTGATTTAAGTTTTGTTGTTGAAATAGGTGATATTATAGATTGGAATTATGCACATTGGGAAATAAATGGAATTAACGAAAATCAATTGGTGGGTGGACAGTTTGATAATAATTGGGCTGCACTTTGTAGTTCACATTTAATTAGAAGAAGTAATTTACAGATTGAAAGGATGAGGAGTATTTAATGGCAAGGTTGAAACCACTCCCACGAACTCAGCGCAGGTTAATGGGTCGTGAGTTAAATAGAGGCACACAACTTACACGTAAAGTAGATTCACCAAAAGGTGATCCAGTAAAGGACATATCAGTAGGATTGATGGATGTTGATGCTGCTATTATGTATTATTTTGAAAAAGTCATCAAACCTCAGGTTGTTGAAAATGAAGAAACTATAAAAGTTCCAATATTATATGCAAATCCTGAACGGTGGAAGTCTATACAAAAAGACGGTTATTTGAGGGATGTTAAAAGACAGTTAATATTGCCACTTATAATTTTTAGGAGAATTTCAGTAGCAAAAGATGATGCGATGGCAGTGGATAAGTTGGATGCTAATGACCCAAAACTTTTTTACACTTTTGAACGGAAATATACACAGGAAAACCGATACGACCAATTTTCTGTTTTAACTGGAATTAAACCTTCTAACGAATATTATTCAGTTGCGATGCCAGACTATATGAATATGAGTTATGAGTGTATGATTTGGACAGCTTATATAGAACAAATGAATAAGGTAGTTGAAACAATAAATTGGAGTGATGGTTCATATTGGGGAGAACCAGGCAAGTTTAAGTTTAAGGTAAACATAGATAGTTTTGAAGATGCCACAGAACTTTCTGATGCGGAAAGAATTATTAAGACCAATTTTAATTTTTCATTCAGAGGATATCTAATACCAGAATCATTCAACAATTACATTAACACACAAAAATCGTTCTCTCCAAAGGGAATTGTGATTACAGATGAAAGTGGATTAAATTTAGTTCAAATGGTAAGTCCAGGCAAAGGAGTTCAAAAAATTCATATTATTGGGGGACAGAAGTCAACTCCACCAGGTCTTGGATCGGCAACTGATTTTATACGAGGAGCAGCGGTAGAAACAGGACAGGAAACTCAGGATTTAGAATTTACAAATACATATGGTGGAGAGACTTTGTATATTATGAGAAATGACGGAGAACCTACTTCGAGTAAGGATACAAGTGCAGTATTGAATTTGGGGTTTGGAAATATACAATATTTCAATAAGAGTGCTTATTATTCTGGAAGCCAATCATCTTCGGTATTTCCAATTACTTCCAATTATGAGGAGGCTTCTGGGTCTGTATTTTCACCAAGTCTTTCAAGTGGTACAAAATTTAAAACTGGAAGTGTTTCAGTACAGTGGAATGGAATTGATTTAACTTCAACTGCAGATCAAAAAACTTCTGGAAGTGTGGATTTTTATTTGAGTAGTTCGTTGAAGGATATAATTATTAATAGGTTGGAAGCCCCCTGGGTATCTTCAGGATCAGGTTTATTTTTAGCTCTTGGTGACGACTTACTAATAAATTATCAACAGGAGAAACCGTAATGCCAAGTACAAGAGAACTATTAGGACTAAAAGGTTCAATTCGCAAATTTGTGAGTCCAGTTAGTGAATCATATTTTAGTGGTGATATTTTGCGATTTCATGACAGTTCTACAAGTTATCTTACTCACGAAATGAATATGATACAGGGATACGCGACTAAAGACCCACATACTCTTGCTCAAGGAGAGTCGGTTTTATTATATACTATAAAAACACAAAAGTTTGGAATAAATGATTACACAGATGCAAGTGGATATCAAGAGTTTGCACCTACTATTGGAAATGGGATGTTAAGGTTAAAAGCGGGAACAGTATTTGTAAAAGTAAATGGACTTAATCAGACCTCAAAATTACCTGAACAAACACAAACTACAAATGTAGATTTTTATCTGGATAGTACTCAAACAAAAGTAAGGTTGCGAAAACTTAGTTCTGATGCATATGGAATTGATTTAGGCCTTAATCCACATCAAAGACCAGATTTAATACAAATAAATTATCAACTTGAGAGGATACCATAGATGCCTTTAATAGACTTAACAAGACAAGCAGCAGCAGCTTCTACAGCTAGTGTTACATTACAGACAACAGCGGCTGTAAATTCTACAACTGGACTATATGATGTACAGTGGGCATCAATCGGATTGGATGTTATTGGTCAAGGAGATCTTAATATAGGATCTGGTAATACTTTAACTGCTGGTTATCTTAAATTAATGGAAAATCAAATACAGGATTCAGCTGGAAATGTAGCAATCCAACTTTTACCGTCAGGTTCTGCTGGTGGAGTTAGTGGAAGTGTTCATATTGGCGGAGATTTAATAGTAGAGGGCAGTGCATCATATCATAATGTAGATACAATGGCAGTAGAAGATCCAATTATTGATTTAAATTTTAGTGGTTCTACAGCCTTAACTTCAGCTGACAGTGGAATAAGAGTAGGTAGAAGTGGTGGAACTAACGCACAATTAGTATTTGACCACAGTGAAACAAGATGGGCTATAGATAATGCAGCAGGCAGTAATATAAATATTGTTGGGGTTTCTACTACTGATACATTGACAAATAAAACAATTACGAGTTTAGCCACTTCAACAATGGCAAGTGCAGCCAATCTTACTTTTAGTGGTGATGGAGAAGTTCGGGGATTACCAGCATCTGCAAGTTTGGCGACTTCGGCTACAAGTAAGACATATGTTGAAGCAAGAGATAATTATTTAAGGAAGCAGTTTGTAAAGAGTACAAGTTCTATTACAGTTCCATCCACGGCGAGTTTTACGGCGGCGACAGCATCGGCTCCAGCTGGTATGACAGACACGGGTGAAAATGATTTCTTGTTTTTCATAAACGGACAATATATGGAACATGATGCAATAACTATACAACAGAGTGGTTCAGTTTTACACTTGTTTGTAAATACTGGTAGTATTGGATATGATTTAGAAAGTGATGATGAGATATTAGCGTGGGGAAGGTGGAATTCATAAGGAGAGATTGAAATGATAAGGTTAAAAGAAATACTGTTAAGTGAAACGGCTGATATTAGAGCTATGAGAGATTCCGAAGACGGTGCTTCTAGAACATTTGTTAGGGATTTTAAAAAAGCATTTGAAAAGCGTTCTAAAGAATTAGGATATGGAAAAGTAGATAAGAAGGTAAAATCATATGACGTTCAAGTTTCTAAACCTACCGGGTTTGATAAAGCGATTAAGTTTGAAAAAGTAAAAGGTTTGGAAATAGATTATCAGTTTCCAAAGGATTATGATTTAAATGCATTTATTAAGGATATGAAAAAAGGATTTAGTGGATATAAAGTAGAAAAGACGAGAGTAAAAACTCATTTTTATTTACACAAAGGTGATAATGTTTATCATTTAGCATATACACCATCAATTGCCGGAACTTATGTAATGGGAAGTTCAAGAGCATGATTAAACTAAAAGATATATTACAAGAAAGAATTCCAGTACTCCCGAGAATTAATATGGGATTCGGTGAAGCACAGAGTTATGCAAACATGATGATTAAAAAATCAGGTGATGTTATAAGATTTACGAGATCAGGTAATATGGGGAAAGCCAAGAAAACTATAAAAGATATGGAAGAGATAGTAAAACAATTAAAAAGAGTATTAGGTAAATGATTAAATTAAAAGA
>CALBXV010000002.1 GCA_937890045.1 uncultured archaeon | reverse complement strand
ATGAAGAATATTTAGATTTAAAGAATTATAAAGTAAATAAACATAGAGAAACATATGGTTGGACTTCCAATAATTCAATATATGCAGAACTTGGGATGGATTATACTGAAGTATGTAAAAGAATTGTAGATAATGGTGAACCAGGTCTAGCGTGGTTAGAGAATATGAGACATTATTCAAGAATGAAAAATGGTGGAGATGATAAAGACCATAGAGCAGCAGGTGGAAATCCTTGTTTGGAACAAACATTAGAAAGTTATGAGTTGTGTTGTTTAGTAGAAACATTTCCATCTAACCATGAGTCATTAGAAGATTATAAAAGAACACTTAAATATGCTTACTTGTACGCAAAAACAGTTACATTAGGTAAAACCCACTGGTCGGATACGAATAGGGTTATGTTACGTAACCGAAGAATCGGTTGTTCAGTTAGTGGCGTTGCACAATTTATCACAAAACACGGAATGGAAGAGTTAAGGAAATGGTTGGAAGCTGGATATAATACAATACAAGATTGGGATTGTATTTATTCTGATTGGTTTGCAATACCAAAATCAATCAAAACTACTTCAGTCAAACCAAGTGGCACAGTTTCCCTTTTGGCTGGCGCTACACCTGGTTTACATTATCCTGAAAGTCGTTTCTATATAAGAAGAATTAGATTATCAAATCAATCTGATTTAATAGAACCTTTAGTAAAAGCTGGGTATACATTAGAACCAGCATTTGGTTCCGAGGATACTACGATGGTTGTAGAAATTCCTGTTGATGTCGGTGAGGGGATCAGAACAGCTAATGAATTGTCAATTTGGGAACAATTTAGTTTAGCTGCATTTATGCAACGCCACTGGGCTGATAACCAAGTAAGTTGTACAGCAACTTTCAATCCAGAAACAGAATCAGATGAACTACCACACGTTTTAAATTATTTTCAGTATTATTTAAAAGGTATTTCATTATTACCAAGAGCAAATGGTGGGGCTTACAAACAAATGCCTTATGAATCAATTACAGAGAAAGAATACAATAAACAAGTTAAAAAACTTGGATATTTAAGTTTTGTGGGTGTTGAGGGCGAAGAAGCAGAAATAGACAAATTCTGTAATTCGGATAGCTGCACCGTAGAATATATTCCAACCACAAATTAAGAAAAAATTAAATTGCAAGTATTACGAAATTAATGAATATAGTGCTTGACTTGTATAGAGTTTTATTCGTATATTTAGACATAATAAATTGGAGAAATACATAGTTGTACCAGAACATATATTTTGATGGAAGAACAATTCATCTCTGGGATGATAAATTAGGTTATAAGAAATTTTCTAATAAGAGATATGCTTTTTTACCAGATAAAAATGGAAAATATATCGCATTAGATGGAAATAGAGTTAAAAAGGTTTTTAGATATGATAAAAAGAACTCTGACTTATATGAAAGTGATGTGCCCGCAGTTACTAGGGCATTAGTTGATAATTATACTCAAAGTGATGAACCTTCTACTGGTCATAAAGTTATGGTGTTTGATATTGAGGTTGAGGTTACAGAAGGATTTCCATCACCAGCAACGGCAGAAAATAAAATAACTTCTATTGCTTTATGGGATAATCTTACAGATGAATATTATTGTTATGTTTTAGATCCAGAGAATAAACTTGAGATTGAATCTGAAGACCGAGTATTAAAAAGTGGTAATAATACTATACTTGGTTATAAATCAGAAGTTGAGTTGTTAAATGCATTTTTTGGTAAGTATTATGAGATAAGACCAACAATACTTACTGGGTGGAATATAGATAATTTTGATATACCATATTTGTATAATAGAGCAACACAATTATTAGGTTCTGAAATAGCTAATTTGTTATCACCTATCGGAGTTGTAAAATATTCAGAATACAGACAAAAATTTGAGGTAGCAGGAGTAGCTTCTTTAGATTATTTTGGTATATATAAGAAATTTACACCCAATGAAGTTAGTAGTTATAGATTAGATGATGTGGGTAAAAATGAAGTAGGTATTAAAAAAGTATCATATGAAGGTACACTTAACGATTTATATGAAAATGATAGAAAAACGTTCGTAAAGTATAATTTAAATGACGTACATATAGTTGTAGAGTTAGATAAGAAGTTAGATTATATTGAAATATCACGTGGTATTTGTCATATTGGTCATGTTCCTTATGAAGATATTTATGCAAGTTCTCGTTATTTAGAGGGGGCTATTTTAACTTATTGTAAAAAGAGAAATATTGTAGTACCTAACAAGAATCCGTATGGTAGACAAATGATGGGTCAAGATGATAAGTTTGCAGGAGCGTATGTACAGGATCCAATTAGAGGTAGACATGAATGGGTATATGATTTGGATGTAACTTCTATGTATCCAAGTGTTATTCGTAGTTTGAATATATCACCTGAAACTAAAGTTGGTAAAGTTTTGGGGTGGGATGCTGAAGAATTTATAAAGAAAGATAATGTAAAAACTTATACATTAATGAGTGGTAAA
>CALBXV010000001.1 GCA_937890045.1 uncultured archaeon | reverse complement strand
CAGTAACTTCAGCATCAGCAGTAACTTCAGCATCAGCAGTAACTTCAGCATCAGCAGTAACTTCAGCATCAGCCTCAGAAGCAAGTTTAAGTTTAATACTTCTAGTAATATATCCACAAATTTTATTACGATATACTTTAGCACATATTATTTTATCAGATAACATCTCAAGATTTTTTTGATAATCAGTAGAAAAATCACCTTCAAAGTCTTTCATTAGTTGATTACCAACTCTCTTAATTTTATTCAATTATGTACTAAAGAGTATAAATAACACTATATAAACATAATAGAATTAAAAACTATGATTGACATATTCTATAGCATTAGAAAAAATCTTTTCATATACTAGATGAAAAGATTTATTTTTAATATGAGATAAACGAAGAATTATACTTGGTAATAAAAATGGAGAAGATAAAACAGATTTAAAACAATTAGAATAATTTAACGGTCCATCTGTTTCAACTAAAATTAGATCAATCGGAATATGATCAACTATTCTAATAATTCGTTTTGAATATAATAAAACTGGTCCAAAAGATACATAATAATTATTATCTATAATTTGTTTAATATGATTAATATCACCATCAAACCAATGGAATAAAACATTTTTTATATTATATTCTTTAACAATTTCAATAACATCAGATAAAGAGTTACGCGAATGTATAGATACTGGCAGACATTGTTTTTCAGCATATTCAAGCATTTTATGAAATAATTTTTTTTGATTAATATATTCATTTAAAGTATTACAATATGATCTATCTAGACCAATTTCGCCAATTCCATAAAATTGTTTTTTATTTTCAGACATAATTAATTCAAAATTCTTAATATGTTCAGAGTGAAATTGTGGGTGAATACCAATAAACGGAATTAAAAAGTCATGTTTTTTAGCCAAATTAATATTATCTAATGAAGATTTATTATTAGTAGCTACAGATATTAGTTTTATATTAGAAAATTTTAAAGAATTTATAAAATATGAATTAAAATAGAGATCATTACCATAAAAATGAGTATGACTATCAATCATATTAAAGGAGGTCAAATTTAATTAGAGAATATGCAATAAAATATATAAATAGCTCTGAATTTCAATGTTTATAATAATGTCCGAATCAGAATTTGGTTTAGCCTCAATATATAGAATAATAAAAAAAGCAGGTGGAGAAAGAGTAGGAGATGACGCAGCAGAAGAATTAAGTTCAGCATTAGAAGATGTTGGAGCAGAAATAGCAAAACAAGCAGTTGAATTTGCAACACATGCAGGAAGAAAAACAGTAAAAGCGTCAGATATAAAACTTGCAATAAGATCTATATTGAAAACTAAATAGAAACGAATTAACGTAAAAAATAGGAAAAATAATATAAAAATTAGATTATATAATAATATAATAAATTGATTATAAGAATAGTATTTGAGCAATTAGATAATTCATTTTTAACAACAAACATGTTTCTCAAGTTATTTAAGTGTAGTAACGCATTAATTATTCCAGAAGATAAACAAAATAAAACAGTAATAATATTAGATATTGAAAATAAAATAGGTTTAATTGATAAAATAAAAAAAATAGAAGGAATAAAAGAATATGAAGTATTACCAGAAGAATTTGATTCAATAAAAAGAAAATTGCAGAAACTAATAAAACAAAATAAAATTTTTTATGTAAACATTAAACATAAGTAATTAAATAAAATAGATATGCTCCGGTAGTGTAGCACGGTCCAGCATCATGGCCTCTCACGCCATAGACGCGGGTTCAAAAATATATAAATGGAAATTCCCGCCCGGAGCATAATTTTTAATAAAGAAAAGAATATTTGTATAACAAGAGTTAAAAAATAATAATAAATTGAATAAAATAATTAAAAATATAATATTAAGTTTAGGTATAAGCATAGTTTTTATTATAGTTTTTTCATTATTTTTTAATACAGAATTAAGTAAATTTTCAAATGTAAATTTAACTTTTGTAGCAATAGCAATAATAATACTAATATTAAAGATAACAGTTCAAGGTACAAGATTTTATTTTATTTTAAGAACATGTAATATAGTAAACATCAAGATAGGAGAATCAACACTAATAAGAATAGCAAGTGAATTTATTTCTTTAATAACACCATCCTATTTCGGTGGAGAAATTCTAAAAATATCTTGGTTAAAAACAAAGAAGGTCAGTGTTGGAAAAGCAGTTTCACTAAGTTTCATTGAAATATTATTTGATGTAATAATTGGATCATCAATAGCAATTATAACAGGAATTTATATCACTTTATTTTTTTCATTAACATATGGAATAATAATAACAGGGATTTCATTAATAATAATTTTAATTTACACATTATTAATAATATTAACAATTAAACATAAATTACCTACACCAAACATTATAAAAAGAATAATAAGAAGAATATTAGGAGAGAAAAAAGGAACAAAAATAATAAGAAGAATTGCATACGAAAAAGGATCTTATTATAAAAATATTAAAGAATTTAAAAAAGTAATGAAATTAAAGAATGTAATAGCGCTAACCATTATGACTTTAATAATAAAAAGTCTATTAGGAATGATGTTAGTATCTGTATTTTTAGCATTACATAGTAACATAGAATTAATATTATCATTAGCTGCAGCAAATATATCAGTAACAATAGGCAGTATACCAATAACTCCAGGAGGTTCAGGCATAATGGAGTTAAGTTCGAATGCAGTAATACAAAGCGTATTAGGTAATACTTATTGGAACATGATAATATTATGGAGAATAATTTATTATTATGGCGGATTAATTATTACTGGAATAGCTTTATCAATAATAATAATAAAAAGAAATAAACTATATAATAGAATTAAATAAGTAAATATTGAATAGAATAACAATAACAGGGACTCCAGGGACAGGAAAGAAAACTATAAGCAAAATATTATCTAGTAAATTAAAATTTGAATTAGTAGATATAAATAAAATAGCTATAGAAAATAACATCATATTAAAAAAAGAAGAGGAATCACTGATTGTGGATATTAAAAAATTAAAAAAAACAATTAAAAATAAGTTAAAGAATAATAT
Source organism: uncultured archaeon (assembly GCA_937890045.1). The sequence continues at coordinate 1,978 of CALBXV010000001.1, read as the reverse complement.
AATAATTATAGGTCATTTAGCACCCTTAATTTTAGATAATGAGGATGTAGACTTAGTAATTATTTTAAGATGCTCTCCTGAAGAATTAAAAAGACGGTATATAAAAAGAGGATATAAAGAGAAGAAGATTAAAGATAATATTAGTTCTGAAATTCTAGATACATATCTTATAGAATCATTAAACACGTTTGATTCTAAAAAATTATGTGAAATAGATACAAGTGAAAAACAATCAATAGAATGTGTCAATGAAATTATCAACATACATAATAAAGATAAAGAGAAACAAATAGGAAAAATAGATTGGTTAGGAGGAATAAAAACTGATAAAAAACTTCGAGAGTATTTTAATTAAATTATTTATCAGAATTTTCTAGTAAAGCATAGAAATATATTGCTCCATTTTTTATTGGAATAAATTCAGATGAGAGATTAATACAACGCCAACCAGATTTTGATAATTTATTTATAGCATTTAATAAGTGATTAAAATTAAAATTTTCAGAGACTAAATCTGATTTCCAATTAGAGATATCCACAGATATATCTGTAATCATCACATATTTTTCTGTTAGTTTTTTATGGTCAAAATCAGATAATATCTCAGAAGCCATAAACACAGAACCAGTCGAATCAATATTTTTAACATTATTTTCATCAGGATTTTTTAAATTACTACTTACTTGTATCCAATGCGTTCTACAATATCGTTTATTTTCAATGGGCAAAGAAGGGTCCAATATTCCTAATTTTTTTTTACATAAATAACAGAATTCTTTCGCCATTAATATAACCTAGAAGAAGAATTATTAAAGAATAACTAACGAATTAAAATAATTATAGAGCTAATATTAAGAAAATAAAACATTATAATAGATGAGAAGTATTATAATATGTAATGTTTGAAGGAGATACAATAACTCTTCTATTTGGAAGTATAAGTATCGCAGTAGCAATAGGATTTTTGGGAGAGAGACTATTTAAAAAAACAGGAATTCCAGATGTAATACCAATAATGATATTAGGTTTACTAGTAGGACCAGTATTAAATTTAATTAATCCAGAACCATTAGTTGCAATGGCACCGCTTTTTGGTTCAATAGCTTTACTGATTATATTATTTAATTCAGGGCTAAATCTCGATTTTTACGCAGTAATAAAACAGGCCCCTAGAGCTGCAATGTTAGCTATAATGACATTTGGTTTAGGTACGCTATCAACAATGGTTATTGCAATATATGTACTCAAAATGGAACCAATGTTAGGAATACTACTAGGAACAATATTAGGTGGTAGTAGTTCAATAATAGTCATACCCTATTTGCAACAAATGAAAGTTGGAGAAAGAATAAAAACAATATTAAGTTTAGAATCCACAATTACAGACATTTTAGCAGTAGTAGCCACTTTAACAATAATTAAAGTAATACAAATAGGAGCAACAGGATCAGAGACAATGCCAATAACACAAATGATTTCATCTAGTTTCTCAATTGGAATAGTAACTGGATTATTATTAGGATTGATTTGGTTATGGGTATTTCCAAAGATCAGTAAAGACGCATATAATTATATGATGACATTATTCATAGCATTTCTAACTTATAGCATAACAGAGTTTTTAGGTGGAAGTGGACCACTATCGGCATTAGTATTTGGATTAATACTAGGAAATGGCAGATCAATGAGTCAGATATTTAAATTTGATAAACAGGTTACAATTAACACAGATATAACACGATTTAATTCCGAAATTTCTTTTCTAGTTAGAAGTATATTCTTTGTTTATATAGGCATAATAGCAACAATAGGAGACATACAATTAACAATAGTAGGTATAGGAATAGCATTATTATTATTATCAAGTAGACTAGTAGCTGCACCAATTGTTACATGGAAGTCCAAACTTGAAAAACAGAGAAACATGATAATAGTGATGTTCCCAAGAGGTTTAGGAGCGGCAGTATTAGCTAGTTTA